>JAESQE010000177.1 GCA_016765335.1 Planctomycetaceae bacterium | reverse complement strand
AGCGGAGGGTAGACATTCTTGTCTGCCTTGAATTAAGGCAGGCTCAAACGAAACAGACAGGAATGTCTGTGCCCCATTTGTGGGAAAGCCTGTGCTCGCTTTGAATTAATAGAGGTTCCTTTAATTTACACATAAGCACGAAGCTGATCGATGCGATCAGGGGATTTTATTTGCACACGATGCCCGAAATTGATACCACGAGTTCTGTTACTGAAATCCTTTGTCAGTTGATTTCAATCCCCAGCGTTAACCCGATGGGGCGTGATTTGACAGGGGAAATGTATCTGGAGGAAAAGCTGAGCGATTGGCTGGTCGACTTCTTCCAAGCGATTGGGGCAGATTACGAACGGATTGAAGTCGCGCCTGGTCGCGCCAATGTGATTGCAAAATATGAATCCCCCGATTCCGATTTGACGTTATTGATCGATGCGCACCAAGATACCGTCCCTGTTGATGGGATGACGATTGCTCCGTTTGAACCGGTGGTGAAAGATGGCCGAATCACAGGTCGTGGATCTTGTGATGTCAAAGGGGGCTTGGCAGCTGGGTTGTTTGCATTTCGCCGACTGGTACAAGAAAAACCGGCCGGGGCTGCCTGTGTCATTCTCAGTTGCACCTGCGACGAAGAAGCGACAACGATTGGGATCAATCATTTCATCAAGTGCTGGCAACCTTCATGCGACTTATCGCGTCTTGTGAATTCTCCGCCAGATGCTGCGATCATTTGTGAGCCAACCGAACTGGATGTTGTAGTCGCNCATCGAGGGGTGACTCGTTTTCGGGTCAATGTTGCAGGGCGAGCTTGTCACAGTTCTGAACCAACCCAGGGAGTGAATGCGATTTATCGCATGGCTCGGGTGCTCAATGTATTGGAAGAATATGCCAGTCAACTAAGTGGATCAATTCCTGCGCACGATTTGTGTGGAGAAGCAACGATCAGTGTGGGGCGAATCACTGGTGGGATCAGCGTCAATATTGTGCCTGATTTGTGCAGCATTGAAATTGATCGCAGAATGATTCCTGGGGAAAAGACCGAAGATGTTCTGCGAGATGTCAAAGAGTATGTGACCAGCCGAATCGATTTTGAAGTAGAATTCGAACAGCCCTGGGTCGATTGTCCTGCATTGAACAATCATAACAATCACTGGGTTTCAGAGCCGTTACTCAAATGTATTGAAGCTGTCGATGGTGTTCATCAAGCAGTTGGTGTGCCGTATTGTACGCACGCCTCGGGAGTTGGAACAGCTGGTGTCCCCAGTGTCGTGCTTGGTCCCGGAAACATTGAACAGGCTCATACAAAAGATGAATATATTGAAATCGATCAGCTCGAAAAAGCTGCGGAAATCTATTACCAGTTTTGTGTGAATCCGCCGAGCAAGCCGTCGGTATAACATGTGAAACAACAACCAGGGGGAATCGCCATGCGAGACCAATGGGGAAGACGAGAACTATTACGGGCAGGTCTGGGCGGATTTTCTGCGCTATCTTTGCCTGGACTTTTGCAACTTCGGGCAGCCGCTGCTTCGAATGCAAAGGGAAGCTCAGGACAACAAACTCACACCAAAGAAAACACCGCGATCATTCTCGTTTGGCTACGAGGCGGAGCTTCTCATCTGGAAACGTTTGATCCCAAACCGGGTGCTCCCAGCGATTACCGCGGGCCGTTTTCTCCGATCTCAACCAATGTTCCCGGAATTCAGATCTCCGAGTTGCTTCCCAAACTTTCAACATGTGCAGATCGCTACACGATTGTGCGTTCGCTGTCTCACACCGGAGGCGGTCACCCGGCTGGTTCTTTGCAAATGCTTTCAGGCGATCCGGATGCCAAAGATAAACGCACCCCCAAGTATCCAGACTGGATGTCGGTCGCGAACCATCATCGATTCAATCCTCAGCAAGAAATCCCAAATTACATTGCACTCAATCCGGTAGACCGTTACGACAGTTTTACGATTGCAGGGCCAACTTATTTGGGAAGAAATTACGGCCCGTTTCAAGTTCTCGGCGATGCAAGTAAACCAAGTTTTAGCGTGCCGAATATCGGAAACACTGATCAGAAACAGCGTGACAGGCTGAATCAACGAGTCGGTTTGCGTAGGGAACTCGATCAGATTCGACGCGATATCGATCAAAAAGGCATGATGAGGGCGATGGATCAGTTTGAATCTCAAGCCATGAATTTACTGCTTTCAAAACAGGCCCGCGAAGCTTTTGNTTTGAGCCATGAACCGCAGGAAGTTCGCGAGCGGTACGGCATGAATCAGTGGGGACAGCAATGTTTGATGGCCCGGCGGCTGGTGGAAGCGGGAGTAGAAATTATTACGACCGAATTCGATGGACCGCTTTGTGGACGGGTTGCTAACTGGGATGATCATGCGGTTAATCAACACGTTTTTGATGCACTTGAGCATCGAACTCCTGTGTTTGATCAAGCTGTTTCAGCACTCATTGAAGATGTTTATTCGCGAGGACTCGATAAAAAAGTGCTTGTTGTTGTGACAGGAGAGTTCGGACGANCTCCCAAAATAAGTCATGTGGCAAGTAGTGGCGGCGGAGTTGCCAGTGCTGCCAAAGGAATCGTTCAACCTGGTCGCGATCATTGGCCGCGAGCTGGATCGATGCTCTTTGCAGGCGGCGGCATTCAAACCGGACAAGTCATTGGAGCCACAGATGCCCGAGGCGAAGATCCAATTTCACGACGTGTTGGCCCGGAAGATTTCCTGGCAACCATTTACAGGCACTTGAATATTAATTTCAATACTGTTGCTCCTGTCGATTTTTCTGGAAGGCCGACACCAATTATCCGTGAAGGAAAACCGATTGCAGAATTGGCCCGCCAAAGCTGACTTTCTCTCGTTCCCAAGCTCCTGCTTGGAAACGAGAGAATCTTTATTTACAACCCCGTCTGAAATCCCCGGACCTCAATAATGTCACTTACGATTGCAACAATTCAGGATGTACGAGCCGCCGAAAAAGTCATTCGTCAACATCTTTCGCCGACCCCGTTAATTCGTTCGTATCGATTGGAAAAAGAACTGGGATTAGCCTATGGGCGCCAGGTCTGGTTGAAAGATTATGGCTGGTCACCAACTGGTTCGTTCAAAGTCATGGGGGCTTTGAACTGGATGGCTCAGAATCTGGAACGCATTGGGGATCGTCCGGTAGCTGCTCATTCTTCGGGAAACTTTGCATCGGGCATTTCTTACGCGGGGATGAGATACGGCAAAAAAGTTATCATCGTGATGCCGGATAGTGCTCCGAAGGTCAAGTTTGATCTGACCCGTTCCTTTGGTGCAGAAATTCGTACTTACGACATTGAAGCAGATAATGAAACCACAAGAATACGGGACAAAATAACTCAGGCAATTGTAGTAGATGAAGGAGGCATTCAAGCTTATCCTTACGATCACAACGATGTCATTTCGGGCAATGGCGTTGGGGCATTGGAAATCGTTGAAGAGTTAAAACGGCAAGGGCGGACCGTTTCGCATTTTTTGTGTCCGGTTAGCGGCGGGGGCTTGATGTCTGGCCAGGCCTTGGCGATTGCGGATGGATTTCCAGAAGCCGA
>JAESQE010000176.1 GCA_016765335.1 Planctomycetaceae bacterium | reverse complement strand
GAACGATGCAGACCGAACAAGCCGGACGGTTCGATCGTTAAACTCCCGCTTCGCACGCCGTGATCGATGACTTTAATCGAGATTTCTACCTTCTCGCCAATTTCAACGGTCCACTCTCTTTGCTCCCCTTCAATTTGCATCAACACGGGAGCTTTTTCTTGAGCATTAACCGCAAGAGGAATTCGAGTGGTTAACCGAGAGCGAACGCGAATTGAATCTGAAAAGATGTGCCCCCAAATCAATGAGGCAAACCGTGCACTTCGTACCACTTGTTGATTGTTAATTTTTGATTCCCCGACAATCTGAATTTCCCCCGCCCAGGAATCCACTTTTTCATCAGCAGAAATCACCAGATAACCTCGATCTGTTTTCCCGGAGAGAACCAACGGCTGTGAATGCACACCCGCTGGCAAACCTTGAGCTTTGACAACGATGTCCCCTTCGAATCCATCTTGCCTCGGTGCAATAATTCTGATGCCCCACCCTGCTCCACTTCGAAGCAGCGGAGTCACCGAATAACCTGTCCTACCGGTTGCCAAGGGGCGCTCTGCTGATGCGATTAATTGAAAGTCATGTNGAGGCTCACGAATTGCTAAACGATACAAATGGCTCGGACCACCTGAAGCAAACTGATCCAGCACTGTCACTCGGTACAGACCATCTTGTTCAGCCTGGAATATCAATGCGGAATCATTAGTATCAAAATCGATGGCATCACTGTTGTTGATGCTAAAAAAGGTGGAGATGTCGTCGTTGTCTGCAACTTGCGTCANTTTTTCTTTGCCATNTNCGTCCNGCTCCACCAAATGCACGATCAGATAAGAATCGACAGGAATCAGCATGCGATCTGCAATCACTTCAACACAATACGACTTCCCTTTAACGGCCTGAAACTGATAGACATCTTCATGCCCCGCCGATTGAAAGTTTGCTGCAATTTCAACAGGCAACGTTACATTTTGAATTGGTACTGTTTTATCTTTGAGAATCACCGCAGCTGTGGCATACCCGATCCGGAATGAATTTGAACCTTCCAGACTGAAATCGTAACCAGGAAGCATCCCTTCTCGGGGAACTCCAGAATGAAAACCCTCCGGCGTGGTAGCCTCTGAAGGCAGTTCAATCTCTACCTCCACTGATTCCAATAACTGACCATCAATCTCGACGGCTTCCCCAAGCGAACCACCCGGTAAATTTCTACCGTAAATAGTATACCGTTTTCGAGAACCTGGTAGACCAGCGGGTGGAAAGATGAAATCAATATGTGGGCGATCAGAAAGGCTCAACCGATAATAATATTCGGAGCCGCCTCGATACAGGATATCTGAAATTGCTAAGAAATATTCACCATCCTGCTTGGCATTTAACTCCAAAAAAGGATCTCGATTGTATNGTTGTCGATTCCGTGCAACTTCCCGACCAGCAGAATCGTAAAGCACGAGCATTCCATCTAAGCGGGAATCAATTCTCTCTGCTAAGGCTTCAATCAGAATCCGCTGCCCGGCTTTGGCTTGAATTCGATACCAGTCAATCCCGCGGATGGGGACAGATCCGGTGATGACAGTATTCAGTTCCATCGGCATCGCTTTTTCGAGACTGGAATGATCTCCCGTTTCAGCCACTTCCACAGAATCAGAAGCAGCAACCACAAACGGCCGGGCTGTTGATAGCCCAAAGTACCCCACCGAGCGAACTTCATAAATCCCAGGCGGAACATCTGCTGAAACAGTCACGTCAAACGTATTATTATGTAGCTTGGATTTCGGAAAGAATTCCGTCACGGTTGAGGTATCAAGTGACGCAGTAATGCCGGGATGCGTAAAACGGAGTTCAGAAAGGTTTTCCAGATTAGTGCCGTAAAGCGTGACCTTGACACTCTCACCAGATCGAGCGACTCGCGGTTCAATACGAGACAAATCCGCAGTCGGCAATTGAGCCATCAGTTCCGTTGAGGACAAGGATAGAACCAGCAAAAAAATGAAGGAGCATGTTTTTGAGAACCACATGAGATTTTTCATCCGATATTTATTCGCTAGTTAAGAGCTATTCACAGAAACAGTAGTAAGAGAATCTCAGTGATTAAACAAAAACTCTTTGGTATTGACCACCACCCAAACGATATCTTCGTAAGCCTGAATTTTTGCCTGATCGGCTGTCAGTGTTTTGGGATCGGCCTCGGATTGTTTCTGTTTCTTCTCCAAATGTGTCATCGCAACGGCCAGTTCGTTTGCTGTGGGATTACGCGACAGAGCTGCAACGTAGAGTTCAGTGACCTTTTCCTGATCACTTCTTTCAGTATCACGTGCAAACTGAATTGCTCGCCCAGTGGAAGCAGATAGTTTCTGCTGCATCTTGTCGGAGTTGATCAAATGCAGACTCTGCGCCAGGTCCGCAGTCGTTGTTCTTTCACATTCACAAGCGGTATCCATTTGCGGTTTGCCAAACACCCGCAGAAAAAATGATTGCCGATTAGCAGAATCATCGGGCAAGGCAACCGCCCGGACACCGACTGGCTGTAAGTTGAAACTGTTTTGTGCCCCAGCAACTTCGTTAATAGCATCGAGCAGAACCTCAGCAGAGAGCCGACGAGGAAAATAGCGTGCAAAGTTCTGCTGATCATCTCCGTTGAATTCATTCGGCAGCGAACTGAGCTGATACGTGTGAGAGTTGCAGATTGTTCTGCACAACTGTTTCAAATCGAAATTTGATACGATAAAAGAGTTTGCCAACTGCTCCATTAATTCGGGATGAGTGGGCGGGTTGGTCACTCGTAAATCGTCCTCTGGTTCAACAAACGCTCGACCAAAGAAGTGTTTCCAATAGCGGTTGACAAGAACTTTGGCGAAGAATGGATTTTCTTTCGATGTCATCCAGGCAGCAAGATCAAGACGAGGATCTCGTGTAGCAGATATCTCCAGTGCTTCGCCATCCAATGGAGTCGGCAATATCACTTTTCCGGTGTTCGGATTCGTTTCCTGAGCCAACATGCGTTTGTGATAAAGGCTATCGTCTTCGGGCAGCTTGTAAATTTCTTTGCGTCCCAGCGTAGAAAAGAAAGCTGCGAATCCGTAGTAATCATCCTGAGACCATTTCTCATACGGATGATGGTGACACTGTGCGCATTGAATGCGTGTCCCCAGAAAAATCTGAGCGACATCAGCCATTTGGGCCTTCGGATCTTTGACTGCTCGATACCAGGAGACAGCCGGATTCGTTTCTGACTTGCCACGAGCAACAACCAGCTCGGTCACAAATTGATCAAACGGTTTATTATGAATTAAGCTGGACCGAATCCATGAATGAAACGCATGAGTTTCGCGGGCGACCCATTGCAGGTTCCCTTGAGCTTTGTTCCTGAGAATCGCTGCCCATTTATTCGCAAAAATATCTGCATACCCAGGACTTTCCAGAAGAACGTCAATCAATACAGACCGTTTGTTCGGATCTTCAGAGGCCAGAAATTCCCTGGTTTGCTGAGTGGTGGGTAACCTGCCTGTTAAATCGAGTGTTACTCGACGAATGAACGTCGAATCATCACATAATTCAGAAGGAGGCAGCCCCAGCGTTTTCAACTTGGCAAAGGCCAATTCATCGACAAAGTTTTTTGATTCCAGAAATGAAGGAGTTGGTTTACCTAAAGGGATCGTCGCCATGAAAGCTGCGACATGTTCCTGAAAACGAATCATCACCGATGTGATTCCAGATAACTCTTTGAATTGCATCAAGCCACGATGATCAACTTCACACATCATCGATTGATTCGCTTTGTAGTCAGCAACCTGCGTGATATCCCGGCTCGTCCCATCATTAAAAAACGCAGTCACGACAATCTGTTGCGAGGTATTCGGCTGAACAACGCGAGCAGTCGGATAAACTTCGATACGTTCGACAACTGCTTCGGTCGCTGGATCGTAAAGTGTCCCATCTGAAATCCAGCGTTTGATCAAATTGTAACCGGGGCCATCTTTAATAATGCGTGCTCCCCCGCCATGGGCAACATCGCCACATGCTTTACGAAG
>JAESQE010000175.1 GCA_016765335.1 Planctomycetaceae bacterium | reverse complement strand
AATCGCGATCCGACAAAGTAATCAGTGGACGAAATCCGCAAAAGAAATCCTAGAAAAAATAACCCGAGTCAAAGCCGCCCTCGATAAGTACCTATCTGAATGAGACACTACACTGGTTTGCTTCGCCGCTCAGATTGTGATTGGACAAAGTCTTGTCGCACCCTTGTTGAACGATGCCTGGAAATGTTATTGTGCGTTTTATTGGATATTGAGACTGGTGATTTGGATTTTTAATCTTAGTCCAATAAGAGGAATAATATGCATGAATCTTTCTTGAGTATCCCGTTGTTATGCCTAATGGGCAGTGTTTATATGCGTATTAGACACGACGTAAAGCAGTTGGAAGAACGTATTGCTGAATTGGAAGCGTTGGTGTTGAATGATGAATCTAAATCGAGCCATTGAGCAGACGTTGCAGTCCTGGAAGCGTGCAGGTTTAGTAGATTTTCCGCACAGCCAGGAGGGTTCTCTGTTGACCAAGCTCAACGAGCGGGCACTTTCGGATGCTCCTGGAGCAGTGGTCGAACCACAGCAATTAACCCAGCAAGTGACACCGTCTGAAGCGAAAAGCGTGATCGCAGCTGCTATTCCCGTGGAAGTTGAAAACAGAGTGCTAACGATTCCAACAGGACAGCAAGATGTTGTTGCGTCTGAGATCGTGAATGAAACTGAACTCGTAAATGAAAACAGTGCAGGAAATACAGAGATGAATTTGAAACAGCGTACAGCTCGATTACAAGACCTTAGCGAGCAAGTTGCAGCTTGCACAAAATGTGCTGAGTTGGCAGCCGGTCGCACTCAAACGGTGTTTGGTGTCGGGAATCCGAGAGCAAAAGTCATGTTCATCGGCGAAGCTCCTGGAGCAGACGAAGATAAACAGGGGGAGCCGTTTGTTGGTCGAGCCGGAAAATTGCTCAACACAATTATTGAAGCTTGTGGGTGGACGCGGGAAGAACTTTATATCTGTAACATTCTTCGCTGTCGGCCCGATGGTAATCGTAATCCGACACCGATTGAAGCGGGCAATTGCCGCGAGTATTTAGATGGGCAAATCGAAGCGGTTAATCCCAAGTACATTGTTTGCTGGGGCACGATTGCTGCTCAGAACTTGTTAGGGGAATCGACGCCGATCGGTCGGATGCGAGGTCAATTTTATAATTACGGGAAAGCCAAAGTCCTTTGTACTTACCATCCATCCTACTTGCTTCGAAATCCGCCTGCGAAAAAATTCGTCTGGGAAGATATGAAAATCCTGCTTCGCGAAATGGGTATTGACCCGGACGAAATCGCCAAGAAAAAAAGCGACTGAAACAAACCGAGCCCAAATAATTATCGCAAAACGGGGTGCCACTGTCTGGCTTGCCCAGCAGTGTGATCGCGGTAAAGAAGATAACTAAGTTGTTGTGATGTCGTCGTCAATATTTTCTTGTTGAAAAGCGATTGAGGACGTGCCTTACTCCTGTTGCAATCGTGTTGAATCTTGGCTCAGCCTGCTGGCTTGTTCCACTTCCTGATGGGCTTGCTTAACCAGCCAATGTAAAACGTCATAGCGACGGAAGTGTGGCAAGTAAAACAACTCCGGCTGAGGCTACAATTACCGCTGAGTTTTGAGTATCCTGTAGGAAATCTGAATTTAGGTAGGAACGACACAGACAAGAATGTCTGTGCTCCCTTTTGATGTGAAGTGAAAACAATGAGTGAGCAGGTATTTCTGGGTGTCGATATCGGGGCAGAAAGCGGTCGAGTGATCGCTGGTCTGTTCGATGGCAAGAAACTTGAATTGGACGAATTGCATCGCTTTGCAAATGGGCCAGTCAATGTGGGGGGCACCTTGCGTTGGAATGTTGTTGGATTGTGGCAGGAAATTTTAATTGGCTTGGAAAAAGCAGCGACAAAATACGGCGATGCCATCGTTTCGGTGGGGGTCGATACCTGGGGTGTTGATTATGTGCTGATGTCCAAAAAAGATGAACTGCTCGGGATTCCGTATAACTACCGCGATCCACGTAACGAAGGCATGGTCGATGCGGCCTTTACTCAGGTTTCTCAGGAAGAAATCTTTGAGAACTCCGGCGTGCAGTTCATGGAAATCAATACGCTGTATCAGCTGTTGGCGATGCAACGCGATCATCCGTTTTTGCTCGAAATGGCCGATTGTTTATTGATGATCCCCGATTATATCCACTGGTTACTTTGCGGTTCTCGTGTCGTCGAATTTACGAACGCAACAACGTCCCAATGTTTTCATCCCACCGAAAACGATTGGGCCTTTGGGATGCTACGCAAGTTTGATCTACCAACTAATATGTTCCCTGAAGTTGTGATGCCGGGAACGACGCTGGGGACTTTGCGGGAGCATATCTCCAAGCAAACCGGGCTGAAGAAAATTTCGGTAGTCGCACCTCCGACGCACGATACCGCAGCTGCGGTTGCAGCGGTGCCGACGGATCAAACCGGAAAAGCGAATTGGGCCTACATCAGTTCGGGAACGTGGTCGTTAATTGGTGTTGAAGTTCAAGAAGCCATTCTCACCGAAGCTGCTTTGAAAATGAACGTCACCAATGAAGGCGGCGTAGATGGTACTTATCGATTACTGAAAAACGTGATGGGCTTATGGCTGGTGCAAGGCTGTAAACGCTCTTTCGAAAAACAGGGCAAATCGCTGGACTATGCTGAACTGACCGAACTGGCTTCGCAGTCGCAGCCGTTCCGTTCGCTGGTTGATCCTAACGATCATCCATTTTTGCATCCGGATAACATGGCAGAAGAACTTCAAACCTGGTGCTCTCGAACATTCCAACCGGTTCCAGAAGACGAAGGGCAACTCGTGCGATGTGCGCTTGAATCTTTAGCGTTGAAGTACCGGCACGTGCTTGAGGGAATCCAGGAATTAACGGGTGAGAAAATCGAGGTCATTCACATTGTTGGCGGGGGGTCCAACAGCGACTTGTTGAATCAGTTCACTGCCAATGCGTGTGGAGTCCCTGTGATTACCGGGCCAGTCGAAGCGACCGTCATGGGGAATCTGCTGATACAAGCTCGAACCGCTGGCGGAATTAACACGCTGGAAGAAATTCGTGAAGTCGTGCGGAATTCAGCCGAATCGAAACGATTCGAACCAACCGAACCAGAAGACTGGCAAGAAGCTTACGAACGATTCGGGGCGTTATTGAATTATTCCCACAAAGAATAATTGCGAGAAGGCTTAACAGATTTGGGATGCGGTTTTTGGGCATTTCATCCAGTGTAGCTGGAATTAAATTGAAACAAATAGAATAAACCACGGAGGCACAGAGGTCGCAGAGAAAAAGTTCGACAATTCTTCTTCATCGTAAAATGAAACGGTCTGGGCCTTGAATCATTCACTTGAATCATACTAACTATCTCACAGCTTCTTTTTTCTAGCTCTGTGCTCTCCGTGTCTCCGTGGTGAAAATCATCTGCCATTTAACAATTCATTTGATAGGCTGGATCAAATGTCGCCATAGAGACCTGGTCTGAGTTTTGGTCTGTATTGTAGCCGTTTGTGTTTGTGAAAATATTGATTATGACATCTCGCATTTATCTTGATCATGCTGCTACGAGTGCTCCTAAGCCTGCGCAGGTTGCTCAGCGATTGAGTCGGTATTTTCTAGAGGAGGGTTTTACAGCTGGTCGAGGCAGTTATGCTCGGGCTGCTGAAATGGAGCGGGAAGTTTCCGTCGCCCGGGCTGCGCTGGCGGTATTGTTGGGAGCTGAATCGCCTGTGCAAATTCTGTTTACACATAGCGGTACCGAATCGTTGAACCTGGCGATCCAGGGAATTCTAGGGCCCGGAGATCATGTGGTCACAACAATCCTGGAGCATAACTCGGTACTGCGACCGCTGGCTGCGCTGAGTAATCGCGGACAAATTGATGTCAGTTATGTGGAGCCAAACGCAGCCGGGGTGATCGATCCACAAGAAATTTCACGAGCGATGCGTTCCGAAACAAAACTCGTTTGCGTGGTGCATATTTCTAATGTGCTGGGCACGATTCAGCCTGTTCAGGGGATTTGTGAATTGGCTCGCGAGCACGGGGCTTACAGTTTGATTGATGCTTCCCAGTCGGTCGGGCATTTGCCGATTGATGTGAAAGAAATGGGCTGCGATTTGCTGGCTGCTCCTGCTCATAAAGGATTGTTGGCTCCGTTGGGGACTGGGATTTTGTATGTGAAACCTGGCATCGAAAACGAATTGCAACCGCTTTTATTTGGAGGCACGGGCACAAAAAGTGAATCGCCGATGCAACCTGACGAACTGCCCAGCCGTTATGAATCAGGCAGTTTGAATGTCCCCGGCATAATCGGCTTGGCAGCTGCTTTGGAAGTTGTGACACCAGAATTTGTGGTCCAGGAATCAGCACGTCAGGCAAAACTGACTGAGCAGCTGATTGAGGGGTTATCAAAAATTCCCGGTTTGAAGATGTATCCTTTTAATGCATCACCGACCGCGCAAGCGGGGGTTGTCAGTTTATCGATTGCCCAGCACGATCCACGCGTTATCGGCACGATTCTGGATGAGCATTTCCAAATCGAAGTTCGCACCGGTTTTCACTGTGCCCCCAAAACACACGACTGGCTAAAAACCGCCCCGCTGGGTGGTACGGTCCGCATCAGCATCGGTCACACAACCACCGAGCAAAACATCAAAACGACCATCGCCGCTTTGCAAGAAATCAGCGTTTCGATGGGTAACCTCTCTAGGGTCTGGTCTCGCTGTTTTGTGACATTCCGATAGATAGAGAGTTTTGTGCTGCATCTCTTTGCGTCTTAACGGCTTTGCGAGACTTTATTTTGTTCTTTTAGAGTTTCGCTTGGCTTACAAAAAGACTCACGCAAAGGCGAGAAGACGCAAAGATGATAATACATAAGGGGATCTCTAAAATTAAATCCCAGAGCCTCTTATACGCATTCGCATATTTGTTTGCGCGTTGAACATACCCTAAGTCCTTGTCAGTACA
>JAESQE010000174.1 GCA_016765335.1 Planctomycetaceae bacterium | reverse complement strand
TGTTGATTCGATTGTGATGCTACAGCCCCACTTCGAAGAAGTCTGGAAATTCCAGGGCTGGAATTTGGCCTACAATGTTTCTGCAGAATGGGATGGTGTTGTCGACCGCTACCATTGGGTCAAAGAGGGCGGGAAGTTCATGATCAAAGGGACAAACCGAAACCAAAAGCTCCCAGAACTGTATCACGATACCGGTCGAATTCTTGGATCGAAAATTGGCCGTGCAGATGAAAAGAAATTTTTCAGAAAATTCTTCCTCGACGATCCAATTATTGAAGGGGGAGGCCCAGACCCCGAAATTAATCCTGAAGCCAAAGACAACTATCTGGTTGCCAAAGTCTGGTTCCAGCAAGCCAATAAAGTGGAAGCGATTCCCGGTATCAACGCTAGGCGACTTGCACGCGTGCTGTTTCGTTCTTACCCGGCTCGTTCCCAGATGGATTACGCACAAGCCCGGCAGGACGAAGGTTTGTTTGATGAGGTCACACGTGAAGCTTGGGAAGTTGCCTACGAAGATGTCACCAAAGGTTGGGGAGCAGAGCGTTTTGCAATCGGCGGTTCTGGCTGGATTGTGATGGAAGCCACAGACGAAGTTTTGATGGAGATGGTGAAGGAAAAAGGGAATCAATTCACCCTTGAGCAAAAAAAGAGGGGTGTTAAGCGTCGGCAGGATATGAGTAACTATCGCTATTGGCGAATGCACTGCCTGGTGGAAAAGAAACCGGAAATGATCGAAACACACCGGAACCTTTACCAGGGAAAACGAGCATTCATCGACCGTGGAGATGTTGAGCAGGCAGAGAAAATGCTCATCAAAGGACTCACCTCGATGGAATTAATTATGGCTGAGTACAGCGAATTGGAACTCGAAGACGACATTCGTGAAGAATGTCTGAAATCAATTGTTCTCTGGCAGGCAGCACTCAAAGCCCGCGGCGAAGAAGTACCAGACGTCTTTCCGCTCAAATATCTCTGGGATTCACATCCTGAAGAAGCTGCTCGTCAAACAGAATTGTTCCGTGCGACATTCTAATGGCTTAGCGAAACTTTGATTTTTTCAACGGACGGCTTTTTACAAGAAAAGCCGTCCGTTTTCAATGGCATCGAATTCATTTTTGAATATCGACTTGATGCCAATTTATTTGAACGATAGTTCTTCGGCTCTGGGGAGATCTTCAAGACTGTTCAAGCCGAACAGTTGCAGGAAGCGATCTGTGACGTGATATTCTGGTTCCTCGGTCTCTTGCACACGACTGACCGCCACAAGCTCTCGGCGAATAAGTTGTCTTAACGAAGCAATCGCTTTTTCCGGATTGACTTCCTGAATCTGTTTTTTTGTTACCGGTTGCTGATAGGCGACAAAGGAGAGAACTTCCATCGCTTCTTGAGAAAGCCGGACTTCACGTGGGCCGATACCAAAAACCTGGTTTCGCTGAGCCTGAAATTCAGGTCGGAGGACCAACTGATACCCTTGCTCGCCGAGCTGAATTTCATACGGCCTGCATTGTGTTTCGTACCGTTGATTGATTTGATCGATCCAGCCTCGCACCGATTCTTCCTCAGATCGTGAACCAAGCAAATTCGAAATCTTACGAGCAGACAGACTTTCTCCGCCAACAAACAGAATCGATTCAATAATTTGCTGAGCAGTGAAGCCTGGTCTTGTCGTTTGCTCAGCAAGATCTTCAAAGCCCGCCTGATTCGATGCAGCCTGATCAGCAGATTCACTTAAAGGAGTTGATTCCAATACAGCTTCACTCGGCACAGACATCGCTTCGAACCCGGCTGGAGGAGCAATCCCAGCTTCATCCGATGCTAGTAACGCCTGCATATAAGCATCTTCAATTGCCTGTTCGCTGAAGGTGTCTTCATCGACGGTTTCTTCACTTGCAGAGGATTGCTCCTCAGCAAAATTAGCTTCCTCAGCAGGATCGAAATCTGCATCAGAATTCATCGCAGTTACTTTCTGTTTCAATCAGGGCCTGGTGTTGGGTAAAACAGGGTCATACCTGAGAATGAGAATCAGAGCAAGATCGAGTTTGAATCCATTGTCGCAAATGGCCAGGTAACGAGTTATCGAGGCGTATTTCAGTCACAAACGTCATTAAAAGACAAGTTACGGGCATTTTGGGTTAATTATCCGCAGAAACCTTGCGGATTCGTGGTTTATATCCGATCCTGTAGAAGGACACTTTTACAAGAGACGAACTAATGTTAATTGAATTTCGAGTCGAAAATCATCGATCAATACGTGACGAGCAAGTCCTGACAATGGAAGCCGGTCGCGGTGGTGAGTCCACAGACACACGACCACGCAATGTTTCAGGACACAAAGAAAAGCTATTACCGGCTGCCGTGATCTATGGTGCAAATGCCAGTGGTAAAAGCAATTTTCTTTCCGCAATTAACTTTATGCGAGAAGCTGTCCTGCAATCACACCGAGCTTGGGAACCTCAGGGAGGCATCCCGCGGTCTACGTTTGCATGGGGGAGCAAATGCAAGCAATCATCGATGTTTGAAGCGACATTTATGGTTCTTGGAATCAAGTATTGCTATGGATTTCTTGTCAACGACGATATCGTAGAAGAAGAGTGGCTATTCGCATGGCCTAATAACCGCAAACAGGTTTGGCTTGAGCGAGATGGTGACAAATACAAATTTGGTCAACACTTAAAAGGGAAAAAAGAGGTCATTGAAAAGGTCACCCGACCAAACGCTTTATTTCTTTCGACTGCTGCTCAGCATAAACACGATCAATTGGCACCGGTTCATCAATGGTTTAGTGGGCTGACATTAATCAATGTTATTAGGGGTAGGCGATCAGATTATCGTCCACTGTTTGCACGAGCGATGTTCTTTTCGGACAGCACCAAGGTAGAGCGATTTCGGAAATTACTGAAAGAAGCAGATTTGGGCATTGTTGATGTAAAAGAAATTGAAGATGAACAATCAAGCCGAAGGGATTGGCAGCAAAAAATCCTGCNGCAACACGATGTTGGCAATGCTGATTCTTGGTTATCTTTAGCAGAAGAATCAGAAGGCACCAAAACACTTTTTGAAATGGCTCCCATGTTGTTTTATACACTTGATTCGGGGGGGGTGTTGATTATTGATGAATTGGAATCCAGTTTACATCCATTGTTAGCGCAGGCAATTGTCAAAACTTTTAACTGTCCCAGGCTAAATCCTAAGAATGCCCAGATTATTTTTACAACACATGATACGAATCTGTTGGGTACAATACTTGGGGAACCACTGATGCGGCGAGATCAAATTTGGTTTGCAGAAAAAGACAAGGAGGGAGCATCAGTAATTTATCCATTGACGGATTATAAACCTCGCAAATCGGAGAATTTGGAACGAGGCTATTTACAAGGACGCTATGGTGCGATTCCATTTCTTGGCGATCTCTCTTGGATGATGGAGTAAATTGCTGTGGGAAAGCCAAAAAGAAATCGAGACCGCAAACCAGCTAGGGGAAAGCCTTACAGAGATCCAAAGCCGATCAGTCTGATAATTACGGAAGGTGAAAACACCGAACCGGAATATCTAAGTGGTTTCAAAAAAGTTTACAAAAACAGCCGGGTAGATATTGAATTTGGTGGTGAAGGTGTCACAGCCCCAATGTCGTTAGTGCAAAGGGCAAAAGAGAAGAAGAAGGCAGCAGAAAAACAAGCCAAGCGTGAGAAAGATGACAATCTCAAGTATGACGAGGTTTGGTGTGTATTCGATGTGGATGAACACCTAAAGATTCCCGACGCAAAGCAAATGGCGAGAGATAATGACATTAAATTCGTAATTTCGAATCCTTGTTTTGAGATTTGGCTGTGGTTGCATTTTGCTGAACAACCCGGAATACAAGACAGGCATAAATTACAGAAAAAGATGAAAAAACATATTTCCAAATACGACAAGCATGTTAATTATGCTGACTACCAAGACGGCTATGAAAAAGCGGTGAAGCGAGCACAGAGATTAAGTGAGGATGCATTTTCAGACAAAGAGGAAGAAGTAAATCCATCTACAAGTGTCTGGATACTGACAGAGAACATTCGAGAGAATGCTTAACTGAAAGTTCCTCACATTTTTGGGGACGAGAAAACCAATCGAATTACCGGCGGCTAGCGCCTTGCCGCTTACTTTGGGTGAGGCTTTTTAATTCTCTTGTGTTTTGGGGATATAATTTCGCAGGAATGTGTGGCTTTGTTCTAGTGAAGCGAGGCGGCCTGGGAGGGTGGATTCGTAGGCTCGGTNTTCGACTTCNACGCAGACTGAGCCGTTGTAGCCGGTGTCTGTTAATGCGGAAAAGAATTGGCCCCAGTTGACGTCGCCCATGCCGGGGAGTTTGGGAGTATGATACTGATTGGGATTTGCCAGCTCGACAATCGGTTTCCAGGTTTCCAAAAAACGCGATACGATGCCAATCAATATGACCAACGCCTAAAGACCATCGGCAGCCCGATTATCAATTTTCTGGAAAAGTCATAAAATGAAAAATTTGACGAGTTGATAAAAACCTCAGATGTCTACACGTCTTTCCGGTATTACAGCCGTATGCGAAGGACGCGGTTGTTCCAGCTGTCTGCGATGTAAAGCCAGCCGTCGTGGTAGGTCACTCCGTGTGGTCGGTTGAGTTTGACCTTATTGCCCAGCAGGGTTTTGAGGGAGCCATCTTGAGGATCGTAAATACGAATCAGATGGTTTTCTGCATCCGCGATGATGACACGATCCTGATTATCAATGCAAAGATGTTTCGGACCATTCAAGCCAGCTTGCAAACCAGGGCCATCTTGAGAGCCTGGCTTGCCGGTACCTGCAACCGTTTTGATTTTTCCGTCTGCTGTAACAACACGTAGTGCATGACCGCTACGTTCCAAGATGTAAAGATTCCCTTGGGAATCGACATCACAAGCACGTGGATCAAACAGGGGATTTTTACTGGCTAAACTGTTTTCTTTAGGTATCGCTCTTTTGCCTGTTCCTGCTAATGTTTTGATTTCCCCTGAGTTCAGATCAATTGCCCGGACTCGACGGTTGTTGATATCTGCAATCAGAAGCTCGTTCGACTTGTGATTCAAGGCAATAGAAANCGGATCATTCAATTGCGCAGCTAAAGCAGAACCACCATCCCCGTTGTATCCAGGTTTGTCTGTGCCGGAGATCGTTTCAATGATACCGGTTTTCAAATCAATCTTTCGGATACGGTTGCTTCGGGTATCAGAAATATAAAGCTGATCGTCTTTGGTGCAAACTGCGTTGTGCATGCCGTTGAAGACAGCTTCTTTGGCTGGCCTGCCATCTCCTGCAAATCCGTTTTTGGATGCCCCGGCAAACAGTTGCAGTTTACCGCCGGGTTTGAGGATGAAAATTCTCCCACCCAGATATTCGACAATGTAGGCGTTGTTTTTGGAGTCAAAAGCGACACCAAAGGGATTCTTCAATCCATCGCTGGCATCTGCAACAACTTCCGGAATGGGTTCTGCCTGACAGCTCGCAGAAGTTGCAAGAAATGCGATTGCAAGTAACGCCGCTGTCAGTTGATTTGATACATTTGATAATGAAAACAAGATTTTATTTCCCGATAGCGTAAAGGTGTGAGAAGGTGCGGATGTAGATTTTTCCGTTACTGGCAGCTGGGGTGGCGTTGCAGGTGCCTTCGGCTTCTAACCGATTTCGGCTGACTTCTTCCAACTGATCGGCATTGGCTTTGTAAACAATGGTCGTTGTGTCTTGAGCCGTTGCATAAAGGTAGTTTCCGGCCTTGATGGTACTGGCCCAGTAAGCGCCTGTACCTCGCGATTTCCATTGTATGTTTCCAGTTTTGGGATCGACGCAATCCAGAATTCCGGGATCTGCATTGGGACGGTAAATCAAACCGTTAACCTGCACCGCAGAGCCGATGTTTTGAGGCTGATTTTCGATTCGCCATACACGATGCGTTTCGGTAACGTCCCCTGATCCTCCGAGGCGAATCGCCATCGACGGACCTTTGTAACCGCCAGTGACATAGCAGAGATCACCTACAATGATAGCAGACGAATAAGAGAGTTCTCCATTTTTGTGATTAACACCGTTGCAGTACCAAAGAATTTTTCCACTATCAGGATCATAAGCCACAACTCGCTTAGGCATGACTGAAATGATTTGAGTCTTACCTTCAACCATTGCGAAAATCGGAGTCGACCAGGACCCTTTGAACTTCCCATCTGCGGATTTATCAGAAGTTCCATCTTGGGGCTCCACTGCTTCCCAAAGAGTTTTTCCCGTTTTCAAATCTAATGCAGTTATCATCACTCGGTCGCCAGGGCCGGTGTTGAGGATCACTTGATTTCCCAAAATAATCGGCGAGGTGCCGTATCCCCATATGTGTTTGTAGACCCCCAATTCTCTGGACCAGATTTTATTGCCTTCTAAGTCGTAACAATGAAGTCCAGCTGAGGCGTGCCAGACAACAACTCGGTTTCCCTGGGCCGCTGGGGTGGTGCTACAATGAGGATTCGTTTTGTGTGTCGACATTTTATCTTTGTAGGCAACGGTTTGCTTCCAAAGTTCTTTTCCTGTTGCAGCATCGTAGCAATACAGGGATCTCAGCTTGCCTTCGGTATCTTCTGCGGAAGTGAGAAGCACTTTCCCGTCAATCACAATCGGGCTGCCATTGCCTGACTGAGCAAGCGGGATTTTCCAGAGAATGTTTTTCTCAGCGTCCCATTGCGTGGGAGCAGAGTCTTCGGTGATGCCGTTCGCGTGAGGTCCACGAAAAGCGGGCCAATCGGCTGCGTTAATAACTCCTTCAAGAGAGAAGGCGATTGTAAAGAGAAGGCAAATTCGAAGCATCTGAAGACTCCAAGAAGAGTGAAGTGTTTGAGTGACTTATGAAATAACCAGAACTCTCATTCTGGTTTTTTATATTAAGGGCACCTCTATTAATTCAAAAAACATTACGAGCGGAGGGTAGACATTCTTGTCTGCCTTGATTTAAGGCATGC
>JAESQE010000173.1 GCA_016765335.1 Planctomycetaceae bacterium | reverse complement strand
GGGGCAAGGGGGAGTTATGGGGGTTTCTTGATTTCACAGAGCGTCGGGTACTTCGTGACGATGTTGAGTGATTTTTCTGTACTGAAGGGGAGTAGGTCATGGATGGCATAGATAATATTCTTGACGTTAAAAATCAGGATCATCCGGGAGAGCCGAGCAGGAGCGTCGCCGAGCGACGCGAGGCGAGCCCGGATGGGCCTGACTCTTATCTTGAAATAGTAGTAAATGTTGTGGATGGGACTCTCAATCGCTATGGGACAGAACATTACATCATGGCTTGTGGTTGTAAGTGTTGGTTTTGTCCTGGTTGTTGCCTTGCTCTTGGCCTGAAACGACGGGAATTATTAACCGAAATACTAGAGTCTTTCGAAGCTTTGCAAATGTGGACTTTTACAATTGATCCATTGTTGTTTGATGCTCCTGCAACAGCCTTTGAGTATGTTCGAAAAAAACGATCCATCTCAGAACTNGTAAGAGCCTTAAAAAAAGAAGAGTACTTGATAAGCAAGCGATATTTCTATGTGCTCGAATGGCAGAAGAACACAGAAATGCCTCATTGGCACTTGCTTCTGGAAACAAGACATCTGCCGTTTGATTTTGTTTGTATGATTTGGAATCGTAATCGCCCCAAGGAAATGGGACTACCTGAAGGTGATCGGCCTGGCTTTGGATCTGTTCGATTCAGTGCACCCCGATTTCAGAATAATAAGCATGCTGCAAACTATGCGACAAAATATTTAATCAAACATCCTAAGCATGGCTATCCTGACTGGGTTCTTGATCTTAAGGGGAGAGTTCCCCGATATGGTACAAGCAGGGGATTTTGGCAGACCACAAAGAAGACTCGAAAGACAAGTAATCGATTTAATCCATCAGAACAAGAAATCGCCGCTTTTACACATGAGGCAGATTGCTTCTGTGGTATCTGCCGGGGAGAGCCACGAGAGAAAAAAACACGACGAAAAACTAACACTATCCGAGATCGCACGAAAATTTGTCAGGATAAATGTGTTGTTATGAGAAATGAGCTCGGGATCAATGCAAACGGTAACTTTGCTTCAGTTCAACGCTGCTTGGGAGCTGTGCCTGATTCCTATAAAAGTATACGATTGAAAATGAATCCGGATCGATACATCGATGAGCGACGAATTCGTCTGGAGCCGGAAGAAGTAATGGAATTTTTAGGTAAAGAGGAAGAGGATTCTCGTAATACAGGACCAGAGTGGACTCCTGAAGCTGCTTTTGATTTTCTACCCCGTATCAAGGAGGATACAAAATGAATTTAGATGATAGGCTATACACATCACAGGAGGCTGCATTAGTTCTTCATGTTAGTGTAAGAAAACTTTGGTCTATGACTGTACCTCGCGGCCCTCTTCCTTGCGTGCGCATTGGAGCGAGCGTGCGATTCGATCCTGACGATCTCAGAGAGTTAATCAGATCAATTAAGCAACTACCATTCGACAAATGTAATCCAACAAAGGAACCACATCAGCATGGCAAGCCTTTCAACAAATGAAAAAAATGGATATCGAACTATTCAGTTCAAGGGACGTGATGGCAAACGGAGATCGGTTCGCCTGGGAAAGATCACTGCGAAACTTGCTAACACGTTCAAGCTGAGAATCGAATACCTCGTTTCTTCTCAAATTACTGGATGCCCTCCCGATGATGAAACATCTCGTTGGTTGGCTTCGCTAGATGAAATTCATTATGAAAAGCTTGCCAATGTTGGGCTTGTCTCGCGTAGGGCGGTTCATTGTCGATTGCTTGGACAGTTTCTCGATGACTACATCAACGGACGTGACGACCTCAAGAAAAGTACCATTGAGCATCTAACAAGATCTGCATTGAACCTGAAAGAATTCTTTGGGCCGTTAATGCTGCTGACAGAAATAACGCCCGCAGGTGCGGAAGACTTCCGACGACATCTGTTCCGAATGGGTCTTTCTGAAAACACAGTTCGCCGTCGATGTGGGCGTGCTAAGCAGTTCTTAAATTACGCAAAGAAGAAGCGTCTCGTTAGTGGCAATCCTTTTGAAGACCTCAAAACGACTGTCGGAGCGAACAGAGAGAAGATGTATTTTCTAACACGGGGTGATGCAGATAAAGTGATTGAAGCCTGCCCTGACAACGAATGGCGGTTACTCTTCGTTCTTGCTCGCTATGGCGGCTTGAGATGCCCATCTGAAACCTTGTCGCTTCAGTGGTCGAATATCAATTGGGAGCAAAATAAGATCGTCGTGCCGAGTCCTAAAACCGAACATCATGAAGGGGGTGCATTTCGAATCATTCCACTCTTTCCCGAAATTCGGCCCTACCTTGAAATTGCATTGGATCAAGTTGAGCCTGGTTCACAGTATGTCATCAACAGGTATCGCAGCAGAAATGCCAATCTCAGAACACAGTTTCAGAGGATCATTACTCAAGCAGGCCTTAAACCGTGGGTGAAGCCGTTTCAGAATCTTCGTTCAACACGGGAGACGGAATTGATGAATGACTTTCCGATTCAGGTTGTCTGTGAATGGATCGGAAATAGTCAATTGATTGCTGCAAAGCACTATCTNCAAGTGACTGATGAGCATTTCGAAAAAGCGGTGCAAAATCCGGTGCAGCACACAGCGGAAACCGCTAGAAATTCTTCGCAAGCAGTGAACACCGTAAATGCAAAAAGCCCTGATTTACAGGGCCTTGCAACTCCTTGCTGTACACTGCAAGTGCACAAAGCTCCCCCGGTAGGACTTGAACCTACGACCCAGCGATTAACAGTCGCTTGCTCTACCAGCTGAGCTACAGGGGATTGTGGTTGTCTTGACTGAAGGCTTTAGGATCTCTCAATCTCAACAGGGCGAAAGGTTAGTATAATATTGATTGGGAATCAAGTACATCCTTCATTGCTTTTTGAGGGATTCTTCTAGATCCATTTCAGGCTTGAATTTAAGGGGTTTTCTGGTTGGTTTTGCAAGCATGGTGGCGAGCTGGTTACAAGTTATCAATCCCCAAAATGAATTTGGGCATCTGGGTCAACAAGTCTTTTTGGCTACAGTGGACGTTTCGGTTGGTATTTAATTGCTGGTATTGGCAGTTTTATACGCATTCGCATATTTGTTTGCGCGTTGGATGTCCCCTAAGTCCTTGCCAGTACAGGGCCACGAGTGATAGCTTCTCGCAAGTATTAATTGAGTTTGGTATTAGTATTCAAAAGCAGCCTCGGTAGTCAATCAGACACAAGAAGTATCCCCAAAGTTCACGATTCCTGACTGATCTTCCAGTTGATGAGAATCGTGCATGTTTGCCTGCAAAGTGGGCTTGCGGTGCGCTCGCAGTGAGCAGAGTGTGCTCTGAGAGTGAGGGGCAGGCGATTTATATAGGTTTGAAATAAACTGTAACCTCTATCTATTAAATGATTAGCGTATCCTTGCATTGATTTTACCAAGATGGGTCGCTGAATGCCTGTCTATATGGCATGGTATTTGCACGGATTACAATTAGCTGTAGGAAATCTGGGGGACAGGTTGATTGTGTTTTTGTTTTTTGCACAAAAACAGGGTCTGACTGGTTCACTTGGGGCAGCGATGTTGAAGCATTAATCAATTTGGAATTTGGAGAAACGATGATTACGAGCGCTCGTAAGCAGAATCGTCTCAGGGTAGTGAGAATTGCTCTGTGTTTATTTGGTTTGTCATTCCTTTCGTCGGTAAGTGTGCATGCTGATGAAGCACCTTCTCTAGAGAGTTCAGAAATTGCAGAAGCAGGTGACGTGGCAACCGTAATTGCAGAGGTTGCAGTGATTGAATTTAATCAGGCGGATATTGCCTGGATGATGGTTGCTTCGGCGTTAGTGTTGATGATGGTTGCTCCGGGATTGGCTCTTTTTTATGGTGGCCTGGTCCGAAAAAAGAATGTGCTCAGCGTCATGATGCAGTGCATTTCGTTGATGGGGGTCATGTCTATTGTTTGGGTCGTGTGTGGATATTCATTTGCATTTGGAGGTGATATTCTTGGTGGCTTTATGGGTGGCTTTGATCATTTCATGCTCGCTGGTGTGCTACCGGAATACCATGAGTCACTTGATGCGGTGGTGACACCAGGAACAGCAGGCGGAATTCCAACATTGCTTTTTGTCGTCTTTCAGGGGATGTTTTTCATCATCACCCCTGCGTTGATTGTTGGTGCATTTGCTGAGCGGATGAAGTTTTCTGCGATGATTGTTTACTCTGTATTGTGGGGCCTTTTGGTTTATTGTCCGATTGCACACTGGGTTTGGTCAGAAGCTGGCTGGTTATGTGAAGCAAATCCTAAGGCTGCTTTTGGCGCTCTCGACTTTGCGGGAGGAACTGTGGTGCATATCAGTTCTGGGATCTCTGCGCTGATGTGTGCGTTGATGGTTGGTCGAAGAGCTGGTTTCCCGAAAGAGCCGATGCCTCCGCATAACCTGACATATACCTTTATTGGAGCCACGATGTTGTGGGTTGGCTGGTTTGGGTTTAATGCAGGAAGTGCATTAGCTGCGGACGCTTTGGCTGTGAACGCTTTTGCGGTGACGCACTTCGCAGCAGCAGCTGGTGTGATTGCATGGGCCGGTATGGAATGGCTCATCATCAAGCGACCAACAATTCTTGGTGCTTGTTCTGGTGCGGTTGCCGGGCTGGTTTGTATTACTCCTGCGAGTGGTTCAGTCTCGGTGCCTTCTGCGATTCTTGTGGGATTGGCTGGAGGCGTTGCCAGTTACTTTGCATGTACTAAGTTGAAAAATGCTTTTGGGTACGACGATTCTCTTGATGTGTTTGGGGTGCACGGCGTTGCAGGAATCACCGGAGCACTTCTCACAGGAGTGTTTGCTACTAAGAACGTGACAGGCGGTAGTCATGGATTGCTGGAAGGCAATAGCAGCCAAATGGTGAATCAGATTGTCAGCATTGCAGCCTCTGCTGGAATGGCAATCGTGGGAAGCTTTGTTCTGTTGAAGATTATTGATCAGGTGATCGGTTTGCGTGTTGAAAACGCCACCGAAATTCGCGGTCTTGATCAGGCAGAGCACGGAGAAGAAGGCTACATCTTCTTTTAAGCTAACAGCCGATTGAGGGCTAGGAATGAAACGCGACTGTTCGTTATGCTGTTGCTGGCATACAATGCATGGGGCAGTCGGTACATGGCGTAGTCAGCACATGCCGCGGTCAGTGAAACTGGAATTCCGGATTGGTGATTTCAATCGCGGGGCAGGCTTCTCCACCATGCGGGATGAAGTCGGTCCTGAGTTTCAGCTGCCTTTAAAATTAAAATCAAGTGGAGACAAGCACGATGAAAAAAATAGAAGCCATTATCAGACACTTCAAACTGGAAGAAGTGAAAGATGCTTTGACAGCTGCGGGAATCCAAGGGATGACCGTTATGGAAGTCCGTGGATTTGGTCGCCAAAAAGGGCACAAGGAACAGTACCGAGGGGCAGAGTACACCGTTGATTTTCTACCGAAGGTGAAAATCGAAATAGTGACTGACGATGCATCAGCTCAAACTGCAATTGAAACCATTATGAATACCGCTCGCACTGGTCAAATTGGCGATGGAAAAATCTTTGTCTCTGAACTGGTCGAAACGATTCGTATTCGGACCGGCGAAGCAGGGGAAGAATCTTTATAAAACAGGTGAAAAGAGCTGTTGTTTATACCTGGATTTGCGTAATAGATTAAATAGTGAAATCATTCTGTACTTTTGAGATGAGTTAATTTAACCGCGGAGACGCAGAGAGCACGGAGTCAGGAAAATGCAAGTTCTACTTCAGATATACTTTCTCAGCTCAGTGGTTAAAGGTCGCTCATCGATACGATCTTTACGAATAAAAAGATGAAACAGCCGTATCCAATCGTGACTAATAAAGAGAATTTAGTAGGTTCGAATTGAGCAATTATACTGTTTTATTTTAATGGTTCTCAGTGTCCTCCGTGTCTCTGTGGTGAATAATCTTGTTATTATTCCAATCGGATTGATTGTCGAGAGAAATTTTAGTTTTGATAACGTGCTTTGCAATGATGCAGAATGATTTATGAATTCTTCGACCACAAAATCTGTCTCATTGAAGTCTCGCTGGTCTGATGTGCGATCACAAATTTCGGATCGCTACCAGAATGGGGGCTTGACTTCGTTGCAAGCTACGACGCTGTTGACAGAGTTGATGGATTCGTTTCTGTTGGAAATAGTCGATCTGGCGGCTGATGATTTAACAAAAGATGAGCGAGACACCCTCTTCAGTAAATTGGTCATCATTGCGGTTGGCGGGTATGGTCGCGGAGAGATGTATCCGTTTTCGGATGTCGACCTTTTAATTATGTATGAACGCGAACTTGATGACGCTGCCCAGCAGTTTGTGTCGCATTTTGTGAGTAATTGTTGGGATGCAGGGTTGAAGCTTGGTCATGCGACTCGCTCCATTTCACAGACAGTTGTACTGATGCGGGAAGAATCTCAGGTTGCAACCGCGCTGGTGCAAACCAGATTGATTTATGGCGACGAACAATTGCATCAGAAATTACGGGCTCGTTTTGAAGGCTGGATGCAGAAATCGCAGCGACAATTCATAGATGCCTGCGGGGAATCCCGACTCACCGAAATGGAAGAATCAGCGTCAGCGGTTTACTCCCTGGAGCCTGATGTAAAGCGCTCACCCGGGGCACTTCGCGATTTGCAGATGATTGGCTGGGTCGGATTTGCAAAATATGGTGTTTCGAGTATCGATGCTCTTTGCGAGCAAGGTGCATTTGGGCCAGATGTCGCTGATTCCTTGAAGTCGGCTCAGGAATTCTTTTCAATTATTCGAATGGACTTGCACATTCATGCAAATCGCGCGCAGGATATATTGTCTCGGCAGGAGCAATTGCGTTTGACTGACCAAGAGGGGATAGCCGATTTGGCTGGTCAGCGCGCGGTCGAGCGGTTCATGCAACAATATTTTTTGAATGCAGATTTCGTATCAAAAACGACAAATCGTTTTGTAGAGCTGAATCGTCCTAGTACATTTCAGGAGCGGGTCTCTGCTCGGTTTTATCGTAAAATTGTTGAAGAAAAGTATGTGGTTGTTGGAGGGCGGCTGAATGTTCCCAGTTATGAACTGGCAGGCCTTGTTTCGTCTTTAGAGGAAATCCTTAAAGCATTTTTGGTTGCAGCTAAGCACAAGGTGCGAGTTTCTTCGCGGTTGATTGAAGCCATACAGAAGCATGCTCCAGAATTGCCTCGGACGGTTTCGGCTGAAGAATCAAATCTGTTTCTGGAAATACTGAGTCAGTTCGGATTTTTGGGTGGGACGCTGCGAGATCTGTTTGAATGTGGGATTCTTGAGTTGCTGATTCCTCATTTTAGTCATTCGCGAGGCTTGTTGCAGTTCAATCACTATCATGCTTACACTGTCGATGAACACACACTGCGGACGTTGGATGTTTTGGATCGGTTGTCGAAAACACCGGGGCCGATCTGCGAACAACTCACACACCTTGAAAATAAGTCATTGTTGCCTTTGGCATTATTGATACACGATTTAGGGAAGGGTTTTGAGCAGGATCACAGCGAGCTTGGTGCAGTGATCGCAAAGAATGTCGGGAGTCGATTGCATATTGATGACGAGGCGATTGAGCAAATTGTGCTTTTGGTTCGTGAGCATCTGAGTATGTCGCTTTTGGCGTTTCGCAGAGACACTTCTGATCCGCAAGTTGTGACTGGTTTTAGCCAAACCGTTTTGAATATCGATACACTTCGCAAATTGTACTTACTGACGATTTGCGATATTCAGTCGGTTGCTCCTGGTCTTTGGGATGACTGGAAAGCTCAACTGCTTCAGGAATTGTTTGATCGCACGCTGTTATCACTTTCGGGTAAATATGAACGTCCGCATTTGAATTTGCAGTTATCTGAAATTCGAGACCAGGTGTTGCAGATCGCACTGAAATCGGGCCTGACTGGCGAACAACTCGATGTTTTCAGCTTCGAGTTGGCACAAATGCCAGAGCATTATATGCTTTCTGTGTCGCCGGAGAGTATCGTTCGGGATCTTCAAATTGCGATTACTCTTCAGGGAGAGCAAGTTGAAATTGCGAACCATTATGATCCAGAGACAAATCGACTGGAAGTCACAATTATTACCCGCCAGCGTGGATTGGAACGTTGCTTTCATCGCCTCACCGGGGTGATGACGGCGCTTCATCTTTCGATCCTTTCTGCTGATGTTTGCACCAGTCCGACAGGTTTAATCTGTGATCGTTTTCTTGTGGAAGATCAGGATACTCCACAAGAACCAACTCCAGCCAGATTAGAGCAGATTAACAACAAACTCACCGAGGCAGCCTCGCGACCGGTCTCATTTGAGAGACTGTTTCAAAAACATCGTCGCTTTCAAGCTGCTGTTGATATCGAACCAATTTCTGATCAGGAATCGCACGTAACTATTGACAACGCAACCACAGATTCAGCAACAATTATTGAGGTGTTTGCGCACGATCTTCCCGGTCTGTTGTTTACGCTTTCTAAGGCGATTTACGATTTGGATCTCTCTGTCGTGTTGGCTCGTATCACAACGCATGTTGATCAGGTCGTCGATGTGTTTTACGTGACAAACCTGGATGGAAAACCGTTGGCCGACGACATTGCCTGTAAAGCGATTCGAGATCGCCTGGAGCATGTCCTGCGTGAATTCGAGCGATTCGGTTACCGGCTTTTCATTTCTTGAATCCCCTCGGCAGGTGTAAACAACGGTCAGAAAACGTAGCGCCGAGCGGGCAGAAAGTGTAGCGCTGGTTGCGGGGAGATTCCTGCGAAGGTGGCTGTGGTTCGCAGGAAAGGTGAATCCTTTTCCTACTTCGTCTTGATTGACTCGCCGC
>JAESQE010000172.1 GCA_016765335.1 Planctomycetaceae bacterium | reverse complement strand
CGAATGACCGACTTCTCTCTCGCCTGGACAACCTTCGGCCCAGGAAGAAAAACGGAAAGCTGACTTATGTGTAAAAGACAGGTCGCTATCCCAACCTACAGCAAACGCCCTGCAAGTGCTTGCCTTTTCCTAACGCCTAACGCCCAATCCCTAACGCCTACTTCACGATGCTTCGCGAAATTTCAGGGAGGGGCTTTCGATGGTGACCATTGTGTTGGGGGGCACACTTTTCATCATGGAAACTGAAGCGCCGATGACAGAGTTTGTGCCGACCACGGTGTTGCCACCCAGAACGGTGGCGTTGGCGTAAATGACAACTCCTTCGCCGATGGTTGGATGCCTTTTCTTGCCGCGGATCAGTTNTCCTTTACCATCTTTGGGAAAGCTCAATGCTCCCAGCGTCACCCCTTGATAGATTTTTACATTCGGGTGAATCTCGCAAGTCTCGCCGATGACGACACCGGTTCCGTGATCGATAAAAAAGGAATGCCCGATGGTTGCTCCGGGATGAATATCGATACCGGTGAGCGAATGAGATCGCTCTGACATCATGCGAGGAATGAACGGGACTTTTCGTCGATACAGATCATGCGCGATGCGATGCGACGTGATTGCTTCCAGGCCCGGATAGCAGAAAATGATCTCGTCCAAATTTGCAGCGGCTGGGTCGCCATCGTAGGCGGCTTGCACATCTTTGGCGAGCATTTTTCGAATTTCTGGCAACGCCTTCAGAAAGTCTAGGGCGATCTCTTGGGCTTCGGCTTCAAAATCTCGATCCACAACGTTTTCGCATTCCACTTCGGCTTGTGTCATGAACTCGTGACGCAAGGCTCTGCAAATTTGCTGGGTCAGCGTATCATGCATGTTGTCCAGAAGGTCTCCTACATGATAGGTGACATTCCCAAAGTGCAAATTCTGCCTGCGACGATAGCCCGGATAAAGAACCTCTTTCAAATCGTCGAGCAGCTCGATAATGCTTGAATAACTGGGAAGAGGACAATGGCCCAGGTGATTGATCGAGCCTATTTCGTGATAACTCTGCACTATCTGCTCGGTAATTTCCGGCAGAACTTCTTTTCGACGAAAATCACTAGCCATTTCTTAACCTCAGCCTCGCCATTGAATACATCAAATTCTATCAATTCCCAGACACATACCGCAAATATCGACCATTCGACGCAACGGCCTGCATCCTCAGAGTAATACTTAACACCGTCGCAGCTGGGAAACCGGCTCTCACCACCAGAAACAACCTATCCCTCCCATTGCCCCAGCAGGCGATTATTAATCCCATTCAGCCCCGTACCATTGTTACTGAGTCTGACAAGGGTTCAATAGATAATAAAAATAGCACTTTGAATCGTGATCTCTTCCGTAAATTCCTCACGAGCCACTGTTTAAGCAAATTTTCAGCTCTGTTGTTACCGATAAAAATAGGAGAACTACTTAATGAAGGAACCTCCATTAATTCAAAATACATTGCGGGCGGAGGGTAGACATTCTTGTCTGCCTTGGATTAAGGCATGTTCAAACGACACAGACAGGAATGTCTATGCCCCATTTGAATTAATAGAGTTTCCCATAAGTTGAAACACAGCAGAAGCTTTTACAACAAAGTTGCAAGTATGGTTCAAGGCAATTCTTCAGTAGTACCCAATCCGACAGATCATTTGAGGCGTTGGGAAGCATATTTCCGCAACGCAGTCGAATCAAAATCTGCCTGCCGAGTCCGCAAATCTCATCTGCACCAGACAGTTGGGCAAAGAGAACAAACGTACCNGGGACAACTTCGGCAAAGCATCGAATCTATTTTACCGAATAATTCGCTGACTCAGCAGGGACACGCACTTCAAAGACAGGTTCTGGAGTTAATCAAACTTCGCAGACGTTTTGCAGCAGACGATTCCCCNGCTCTTCAAAACGCAGAAGCATTTCTAGCCATTGTGCAAATTCATCAGGCGATCAAGTCGTTACTCGAGCGAATCGAAAACCTTCTTCAGGTTTACTCTCAACTTGAACCCAAAATGAATGAGGTACACGAAACCATTCAGCTGATTAGCAGCGGTCGACTATACGATGGCAAAGCAATTTCTCCTGTCATTCAATCAATTCGCGATATCGCTGACGATCCCACAATTCATACCGAGGACTGGCTGAAACTGTCTTATCGAATCGCCAAATTTGACATCAAGTATCTTCAGCCCGCCCAACGTCTGGCATTGGCCAGTGCGATGCAGAGTTGTTTTCTAGCAGCTCGAATTTTCAGAAAACAAACACTGAATCAAAAATCCCCGACTGCGCAATTGCCGCATCAACAGAAATTTGGCATCCAACCAGAATCATTCCTGGTAGCCAGTCTACTGAAGGACGTCGGAATCTGGCTACAAACTGAATCCGGGTCTTCCACTGCAAAAATTCATCATGCTGAAATTTCTGCGGGACTTGTCTCCAGGCTTTCAGGGTTACAAATTGGAACAACACAGATTGTACGTCAGCACCACGAGTGCCTTGATGGATCGGGACTGCCGCTTGGAATCCGAAAATCAGGATTGCACGCCGAGTCACGACTGTTGGCCGTCCTTACTCGCTGGACCGAGTTGTACAATCAGCACCTGTATCAAATTGAAAATTCGGATTCTCTCCCTGAAGAATTCTCTCCGACTGAACAATCCAGCAATATGCTGATACAGGAAATGACAAGAAACCGCTGGGAAAAACTAAGCACTGACCTCCTGCTCGATGTGATTGATGTATGCGAGCTTAAGGAAATTGCTCAGCCACGATACAAGACAAATGCCAAGCCGAGTTGGCAAGTCCCACGTCCATACTTCCTCGATGCCACCCGAAAATCCCTTTCAGTTGCAGCCGTCCGGAAGAAAGCCTTTTCTTCCAATTGAGTTAAGTCACGAGCATTCTCTTGCTCCAGCAACTCTTCCAGAGATCCTATTTCATGTTTCATAACGAAACAACACATTCTCCACTTCCGGTTACATCTGCCCTGTTCCTGCTACCATTTCTGGTAGTATTCGAACTGGGAATGATCGCCTATTCTTCTCCTGACATTTTTCCAATCTGGGGCGAAGTTTTCATCCCGGGCATGTTCTCCTGCATCCTGCTTTTAATTCTCTTGGTCCAACAGATTTGCTACACACCAAAACAAAACGCAGTAAATCGAAATGAAATACCCAGACAAAGTTTATCGCATCTCTGGAAGCAGAGTTGTTTATTCGGTTTCACGCCTGCCTTGCTCATCGTTACGCTTGGATTGATTGCTTCTACTTTTTCCGCACAGACGACTGGCAATTTTCAGCTGGCAAATCAATCCTTGCAATCACTGCCGAGTTTGACAGTCATCAAAGATCATGCTGCCATCGAAAATTGGGGACACCGTATTTTCGTTGCAGTACGGTCCGGGCTACTCGAAGAATTTTTCTTTCGCGTATTATTGTTCACCGGACTGATGGGATTGCTACTTGGTCTGAAGATGACCTACCGTTCCAGCCTGATGATTTCTGTTGTCCTCAGCAGTGGTTTATTTGCCTTCGCACACGACACATCACTTCTGACAGATTTCGCAAGCACGGTCAAACCAGAATCATTAGGATTATTTTTGTATCGCTTTAGTGCAGGAAGCTATCTGGCATTGATCTGTCAGTATCGTGGATTCGGTGTCGCAGCAGGGGCACACATCTTCTACAATCTAGCGATTGGTTGCTGTCTATAAACAAACAAGCGGCAAGGCGCTAGCCGCCGGTCACCTGACTTGATCGATAGCAACCAACAACGCGATTGAACCCTATTCTCATGCTTAATGAAACAGTGTGTGATCTCATACAAGAAAGTTGTTGTGATGCCTGCCAAATTTGGTGTGATCCTCCCAGCTGCGGGAAAGAGTAGCCGATTCACGCAGAACAAACGTAAAAAGCCGTTCATTGATCTCAAAGGGCGAGCCGTCTGGCTGCGGGCTGTCGAACATTTTGTGAACCGGGAAGATGTCGCTCAGACGATTGTTGTGATCTCGCCCGAAGATCGAGAGTTTTTCATGCTCAAGTTCCAGGCAAACTTGGCATTTCTCGATGTTGAAGTCGTCGATGGCGGAGCTGAACGGGCTGATTCCGTCTTGAACGGCTTGCAACATCTCCGGGACGATATCGAATATGTCGCTGTCCACGATGCTGCCAGGCCGCTGTTAACAAAAAAATGGATCGACAACGTTTTCAAAGCAGCCATCGAACACGATGCTGCCATCCTGGCCTGCCCGGTGACCAGCACACTGAAAAAAGTAGCGGACGGCACAATCGAAAAAACAGTCTCACGGGAACATCTTTGGCAAGCGCAAACGCCGCAAGTTTTCAAAACGGAACTGCTGCGAGAAGCCTACGAAAAACGAGGCAACTTCCAACCCACTGACGAAGCTCAACTGGTCGAACAATTGGGGACCGCAGCGAAAATTGTCGAGTGCTCAGCTATGAATATGAAAATCACAACCCAAGACGATTTCCACATGGCAATTGCTCTCATCGATCACCTCCCCAAAGACAATCTTCCACCGACGCTGCACCCATTCACAGACACAAAGCCGACTCTCTTTTAACTGAAGAAGATTAGCCACAGAGAACACAGAGTTCACAGAGAGAAAAATCAATAGACTACGCAACAGGAAGCACTCATCCTCAACTGGCAACGAACAATCAAAGCGGGATTCAAAAATGTAGGGTGGTGCGCTTGCACCTTCGTGTGCCTGTTGATTCTCTAAAACCAAAACGCTGGGTGAACCTGTCGGTCGTCAGTTCTGTGAGCAAGGATAATCAATTGCCGACAGGCTAATATTATTGGGCCTCCCATAACGGCGGCAGGTGGCTGGGGATGTAGCGGAGCGGAACCCCCAGATCCACAAGGATCTCCATCGGCATTAGTTGATCGCAAGTTATGCCGATCACCATATTCTGGGGGCAGGTTGTAGGGAATCCAAATAGAAATCGATATCAAAAAGCAACAACCTGTCCCCAGCCACCCGCCGAGATAACGAAGACCTTGAACACGAATCAGCTGATTTTCCACAAAAGGAAGCAGGAGCTTGGGAACGAGGAAAACACACCGACAAAAGTATCACACTACGCTCTTACTCAGTTTTTTCTGGGGCAGGATTTCCGGGCAGGACCAGCATGGCGTCTCCGTAGCTGAAGAAGCGATATTTTTCTTCGATTGCAATCTGGTAGGCGTTCATCACATTCTCATAGCCGGCAAAGGCACTGAGTAGAACCAGTAGAGTTGATTGCGGTAAGTGATAATTGGTGATCAGGCCTTCGACAACTCGGAACTTAAAGCCCGGTCGAATAAACAAAGTTGAATCGCCTTCCCATGACTTCAGTTCGCCGTCTCCGGCTCGGGCAGCTGATTCGAGGGTTCGTACTGTTGTCGTTCCTACCGCAATCACGCGCCCGCCCTGCTTTTGGGATTGCTGAATGATTTCGACAGCAGCTGCGTCCACTTCGCACCACTCGCTATGCATTTCATGTTCATCAAGTTTGCTCACCGAAACCGGACGAAAAGTTCCTAGCCCGACATGCAATGTGACGTAGGCAATCGAGACTTCAGCCTGCTTGCATTTTTCGAGCAACTCTTTAGAAAAGTGCAGCCCGGCTGTCGGAGCAGCGGCTGCCCCGGGGACACTGGCATAAACCGACTGATACCGCTGAGCATCTTCAGCGTTAGCTTCTCCATGACGAATATACGGAGGCAAGGGAACCGAACCGATTTGTTCGAGCAAATCCCATATCGATTCTCCTTCAGAAAGCTCGACAACAGGTCGCACAATCCAGCGTCCCTGCTCGCCTCTTTCGATAAATTCGATCTGAATTTTACGAGCAGGTTCAGATCCATCGTCCGTTTGTGCCTGGATCGTGACATTTTCGCCAGGCTGTAACTTCCCGCGAGTTTTACTCAGGATTTCCCAGTTCCCGTCAGCCTGCAAACTAAGAAACAGACCTTCCCACTTCCCGCCAGTAATATCTCGCAGACCCCGCAAACGAGCGGGCACAACACGCGTCTGGTTCAATACCAGACAATCGTGCGGCTTGAGAGAATCGATCAGGTTAAAAAACTGACGATGCTGAACCGAGCCTGTTTCGCGATCCAGAAGCATCAATCGTGATTGATCTCGCTGGTCGGCAGGAGACTGCGCAATGAGTTCTTCGGGAAGTTTGTAATCGTACGATTCAATCAAATTCAAATCTGGCATAGAGCTTAGTCACACGGCTGTTAGAAGTTAGATAAAAGTTATAGTATACTTTGGCGAGCTGCCCGGCTGAATGTTTCAGCTTAGTCAAAGGCGGCTTACAGGATGAGCATAGTAATCGGAATGAACACGGATAAGAACACCACAGAGAGAAATATGTCTGATAATCCTGCGACACCTACTCCGATTCTGTTTTGTATTACCGAACTTGACCCCGGCGGTGCGGAAAATGCGCTGGTTCAACTTGTCACCCGGCTTGATCGGGATCGCTGGCAGCCGTACGTGATTGCGTTGGCGGGAGAAGGAAAGTTAGTCAAACCACTTCGAGAAGCAGGGATTGAGGTC
>JAESQE010000171.1 GCA_016765335.1 Planctomycetaceae bacterium | reverse complement strand
ATCGCGTTACGCGGAGCTGATGGTTGAACTGCTATTCCTGCTTTAGTAATGCGTAGAGGTTAAAACCTTCGGACATAAAATCTTTCACGTCTTCGGGTTTGATACGTTTACTGGCTCGATAGTAGATCAATTGATTGTCACTGGCTTCGATGCTGATCCCTTTTTGAGATTCGAAGAAATCAAGAATATCTTCGGTAAAAAATTCGCGGACAGCGGCTTCGTCCGGGGCACGCAAAATATACTGTTTCGAAAAACCGGGGTGTGAATCAAAGTCGATATCCTGGTATCCAAACATCTGGCCTATTTTGTGAAAGATACGTTCGGGACGCAGCTCAAATTTAGGGAGTGATAAGTTTGAGGATTGAAAACTGATGACGGATTGGGAATATGTATTTGAGTTCTTGCCAGTTCCGGTCGTGTATTGATATCCAAAGATGGCAATATCGACATCTTGGTTTTGACCACTGAGCATATTCTTGGTCGATTTACTGTGCCCTTGATTGAACAATTGAAGCTGACCAATACTCCCCTGAACAGCAGAGTTCCCATCGGGATCAAACTGTAGCCCCAATTCATCTGCCACGTCCTGAAACTGAGCAGTACGGGCTTTCTCGTACTTGAGGCTAAAGAAAATAACCAATCCAATGAACAGGCTCATTCCCAATGAACCGATAATCATAATTATTACAATTTCCATATTCACTCCGTTTGCTAAGTTGTAATTAAATTAAACAAGACAAGGGGCTTCTTCGATTTTATTGCTATCACAATTTCATCTGGTTCTATTACTACTTTTCTTTTGATAAATGTTCAACCAGTTGTTTGATATTATTTTTCGTCATGTGAATAGCTGTTTTTTCGATCATTTTGCGAAAGTGGTCAATACCATTCTTTCCAGTCGGGAAACCAATATTATCTCCACGATTATCATTTGAAGTGACCAACACTTCAGCGTTCTGATCAACAATGGCCCACCAAGGCAAACCGGCTTGAACATCCCCTCGCAACTGCTTCATTAATTCCTTCGAATTCTTCCAACGATGATCTAAACTGAGTACGATATAATCTTGTCTTAAAAGCAAGCTCTGCTTATCCAGAAATCGAGCCAGCCGCATGCACGGATCGCACCACGTTGCTGTCTCCAGAATAATGATTCGCTTGTCTTGCAGCTTGGCCTGAACCAATGCAGCATCAAAAAGTTCCTGAGCATCCAGGATTTCGGGAGCATTTGCGACAAGAAAGCGTTGTAACTTTTCTTGATCTAGATTCCTTTTCGTCTCAAAAGAACTCTTGCTTCCTGAAGCAAGTACAAGTCCCTGTGAATTGGTAACAACCAAAGAGAAACCGTTTTGAATCTGCTTCTGTGATAACTGCATCACCTTGGCAAGATGCTTCACTTTGGGCCAATGTGTTTCAGTCGTATTCACAGCCATCATCTGGTAAGAATCCATCAGCTCACGAAACACCGGTCTCTGATACCTCAGTTGCATGAATTGACGCACAGCTTCACTTTTCGGATCTCCAAAAACAAATAAAATATGCTGCTGAGCTGACTTTGCCTTTTGCTTGGCGAAAACAAATCGCTTCAGCAAACCGATACGGTCTTTCCGATCATCAAAAGCCCTGGAAATATGCTCATCCAAAATGGCCGGTTTATATGAAGCCTTTAAAACCAGAATTCCTAAATCAGACAAATCATCATCTTGTGGCGCAAGAGTATGTATTTTCTTCCAGGAACTTCCATGACCGTTCTCATCAAAACCAGTTGTCATTAAAACCACATATTTATGACCAACGACCATCTTATCCAGCACGAACCGGCCTGATTCATCTGATTTGACTTTTCCGCCATAACTCCTTCGAAACGGATTATCTTTCCCACCGAGATGCACCGTGATTCCATAAACAACTTCTTGATTAGTAAGGGATTTACTCAAATTACCTGCCATTAAAATTCCCGTAGTTGAAGCCAGGGGTCTGATCGGCATGGTCACTGTTTTGTCTTCGGGGCCAATTTCAACAATTCCAGCTTTGCTGCGATCTTGAGTCGCTGCATATACCACGATGGAATGCAAACCTTGTTCGAAATGAAATTCCCCAGATTCATTTGTCGTTGTCCGGAGATCAATAGCCGCTTGATTCCGATAGATTCCATAGACCAAGGCATTGGGAATGGGCTTGTTCGTTTGAGCATCAACCACAATGCCTCGCACGGCACGCAGAATCGGTGTGCCTGTTTTGATGCTGAGTGTCGAGTTATTAGATGCTGCTTCTGGCTCCTCTGCTTTTGTTGTCGCAGTGGGAAGTGATAACAACAAAACACTGACTAAAACAAGCCTTGCGTAATGAAAAAGATGCCAAGCTGTTACAGGATCGCTGCTACCGATTCGATTTGAAGAAGTAATTAAGTTCATCTCATTCTCCAACCTTGCAATATATTAAGGGGATCTCTGGAAAATGAATCTCAGAGATTTTTATAACGGTTTGAATAAAAAGCAGGTTTAAACCCCTTCTAACTCCGCTTTTGTGTCCATCGTTCCCATCACGTAGATATATTTCTGCATGTCCATTTCCTCAAAGATCGACCGCGGTGATTACTCCAAATTATGATTATTTCTTGTTATTCAGCTTTTCGAATTCGGGGGTAAGATCGAGATCTTCCGGCACAATCTGGATGGGAGCACCTTGTTCTGGAATTTTAACCTTCGCGGTCCATAGAATTCCATTGACGATCATTTGTCGAAATGGATCGACTGCGAAATTGTCATGGAAGTGACCTGCGACAATCGCAAAAGATCGTCCTTTGTTTTTTCGTTCAAACGTCCAGGACACGGGGTATACTTTATCCTTAAGCTTGACTGTGGAAAGCGGGACAGCTGCTTCTTCAAATTTCAGATCGTAGTAGAACTCATCTCTTAATTCAAAAGTTTCCCATCCTCGTGATACCGGATGATTCTGGTTTGCATCTTTTACGTTACTAATTGTGACGGTGTATTTGCTGAAATGCTGAGCGTTGAAATGTCCGCCCAATGCTTTTCTCCACAAGGTGCCTGCTTCTGCGTTATCAGCCCCGGTGCCCCAATGAACCGCCACTAAGCCGACACCTTGCTCCATTAGTTCAATCGCACGTTTTCGATGTGACGGATGAAAGAATAGGTTGCCACCCTGGCGAACGTGTAAAACAATGGAGTCAACGTCATCAAGAACCTTTTCGTCTTCGGGCCATCCTCGCGATATAATCGTTTCAATGCCGGGCGTTTGCTTAAGACATTTCGCAAGCAACTCGCAGTCTGGCACATAGCAGTGTGTACGGTAAGGGTGATCTGGACCTTGCGCAATCAGCAGGATTTTCTTAGGGGATTTTTCTTCAGCCACGCTGATTGAGATCGTAGAAGATAAGATAACTGTCGTCACGATAAAGGATTTCAGAAGGAGTAATCTCATTTTTATAATCTCCAGTAGATAATGAAGTTATCGGGTGAATGACGCGAAATATGAATTGGAATGTATTAGAGGCACCTTGTAATAATGATAGATCAACAGAATGAAATTCAAGCAACAGGTAGATGCGCAAGCAACTGTGGCTGCTGTGTATTTGGCTTGGGTTGATTGACCGATTGACCGACGACTGCATATTATACAGGAATCCTTATGTGATTGAAGTGTTTGGAGAAGTTCCTATTCTTTATTTACGTAATGGCATAGGCGGTATACACGTGCATGAATTGGACAAAATGAAATGAATCGTTGCTCTCTGTTTGTGGTTGCAGGTCTGTTGCTGTTGATTCAGCAAACAGGATTCGGTGCAGATCTTGATAAGGCGGAATCATTCAGGTCCAGTTATCAACAGCAAATTCTGCCATTGATGAAACAATTCTGTTTAGATTGCCATTCGACCAAAGATAAAGAAGGGGAATTGGACCTCGAGCAATTTCAAAGACTGGCGGAAATACGCAAGCATCCGCAGTCTTGGCAAAAAGTGCTCAGCATGCTTGATACACAAGAGATGCCCCCAGAGGAAAGCCCGCAGCTTTCAACAACTCAAAAGAAGCAATTGCGAGACTGGGTTAAGGCGTACTTGAATGCTGAAGCCATGGCGAATGCAGGAGATCCCGGCCCGGTGATTCTGCGTCGTTTAAACAACGCGGAATACAATTACACGATTTCCGACTTAACAGAAATTCTGCTCAATCCGACTCGCGAATTTCCTGTTGATAGCGCCGCAGGTGAAGGGTTTACAAATACCGGAAGTTCGCTGGTGTTTTCGCCGGGATTGGTATCAAAATACCTGGGGGCAGGCAATGAAGTTGCCCAGCACATGGTGTTGCTTCCAGATGGAATCCGCTTTTCCGAAGGGGCAACCCGACGCGAATGGACCAGCGAAATTATCCATGAAATACGAAAGATCTATTTTCGTCATACGGGAGATTTGGGCGATTACAATCAACTCAACCGTTGGAGTGATGCTGAAGCTGCTCAGAAACTTAGTCAGCAAAATGGAAAAATTAATCTTGCCCAGTACCTGAAAGTTCTCGTTAAGTACCGTGAGCAAATTATTAACAATGAAATCGATCTTTCTAAAATCGCTAAAACGGAACAATGTAATTCAAAATACCTGAAATTACTGGCTCAGGAATTGTTGCTCGCCAAGCCGGCGGGGTTGTTGATTGGCTCGCTACAACAACGATTACGAACTGCCCAAGTGGAAGATGTGCCCGAAATTTTCAAAGATATCCAGGCATGGCAAACGCGATTATGGAAATACAACAAAGTGGGGCACTTCGGAACGATACGCCCCTGGCAAGAAGCGATCAACCCATTGAGTTCGACTCAAGAATTCCGGGTGAAATTAGATCAACCTGCAATCGATGGAGTCATCTCAATTTATTTGGATTCCTCCACAGCCAATCAGGCAGATAATACGGGTAAGATTGTCTGGGATAATCCGCGTTTCATCAAAGCAGGCAGGACACCCATTCGGCTTGATGATGTCCAATCGGCATTCTCGTCGTTGCAGTATGTCAGAACGCAGATGCAGAATGATGCTGCTAAGTATTTAAACGCTGCTTATGTTGTGAAGACCAGCAAGAACAAAATTAATATCCATCAAATCGCCACACAGCACGGCATCGAACCAGTTCTTCTTGATGCCTGGCTGTCGTATCTCGGGATTAGTTCTGCTGCGGATCAACCAATTAAACAATATCTGGATCTGCCGNTGACGCGGGTCAGTGGTTACAAAACAGTCAAAGGCTGGGGGCTTGAAGGGCAAGCCGCTTTGAGTGTGCTCAGTAATTCTGCGGACCAAACATACAATATTCCGGGAGAATTGAAAGCACATCATATTGCAATGCATCCGATGCCAGACCACTGGGTGGCAGCTGGATGGAAAAGTCCAATGGATGGCCCGGTTCAAATTACAGCTCACGTAAGAGATGCACATTCCAATTGTGGAAATGGTTTTTCCTGGAGTCTGGAATTACTCCAAAGTTCAACGCGGCGAATATTGAAATCGGGGACTGTCGATCTGGGGGGAGCGACGCCTGATATCAGTATTCCTGTGCTACAATTGAAGAAGAACGATTTGGTTTCTCTCGTCATCGGACCACGTGATAACAACCATGGCTGCGACCTGACTGAAGTGGATTTAACAATCCAGGAACAGCAAGCTGATCGCAGAGTTTGGTCGTTGTCAGCTGACTGTGCAGATAATATTGCGGACGCGAATCCTCATGCGGACAAATACAACAATGAAGGTGTCTGGCACTTTTATACCGACGTATTGCAAGAAAAAACTGGTTTACAGCTCATCGCCACCGAATCGCTGTTGGGGCAGTGGTTAAATACATCTGATGAAAATCAAGCAATGTCTCTGGCTGTGAAAATTCAGAATCTGTTGATTCAATCAGTTAGCGAAAAAACCTCCAAGCAAGATGCACTGGTCTATCAACAAATCAGTTCGTTGACCGGCCCTTTAGTTTCCATGGTTGATCAACGAAAATTCAAGTGGAGGGTTCCACATGAGGGCAAAGCAAAGCATCAATTTGGGTTACAGCATCGTCTTAGTGTTCGAATTCAAAGACCAGGTACTNAAATAGAATCAAATGTCTCCTCAATTCTAGAAGTAAAACTCCCCGCAGAACTATTCGCTGGAACTGAATTTGTGGTTACTGCAAGTGTGCCGAACAAGAATACCATTGCTCAGGTGCAGGTTGTTCACAAACAGCGTACTGCTTCAGATTTGAAAGGATTGACAACTGCAAAGCCAATTCTTGTTCATCCCGAAAGTGCTGCCTCAAAACAATTGCTGAGTTCATTTGCACTGCATCACCGACTTTTTCCACCTGCAATGTGCTATACAAAAATTGTGCCTGTTGATGAAGTTGTTACGTTAGTGCAATTTCATCGAGAAGACGAACACCTCGTGCGTTTGATGCTGGATGAATCGGAAAAGATCAAGCTTGATAAACTCTGGGAAGAATTGCGTTTCGTCAGCCTGGATGCAATTACTGAAGTGACTGTTTTAGAACAGTTGCTCGAATTTGCTTCACAAGATGGTGATCCAAGTATTTTTACACCATTGCAAGAAGCGGTCAACAATCGAGCCAGTACGCTTCAGGCGAAGCTGATTGCATCGGAATGTGTTCAGGTTCAGGCAATCGTTGATTTTGCTTCCGTAGCCTACCGGCGACCTTTAGCGAAGACAGAATCACAAACGTTGTATGACCTTTACCAAACATTACGCAAACAAGACTTTTCTCATGACCAAGCTTCGCGTTTGCTTTTATCTCGGATTCTGTCCTCACCTTCATTTTTGTATCGCATAGAAAATCCGGTCGCAACAGCTGAATCAGGATTGGTCTCGGATTGGGAACTGGCCACGCGTTTAAGTTACTTTCTCTGGTCGTCTGCTCCTGATGAAGAACTAAGAAAACTGGCAGCCAGCGGTCAGTTGAATGATGTCAAAGTGTTGCGTCAACAGGCCCAACGCATGTTGCACGATAAGCGAACTCGTCGCATGGCGATTGAATTTGCTTGCCAATGGTTACATATTCGAGACTTCGATCAGTTAGATGAAAAAAGTGAGATTGCATTCCCGGAATTCATTAATCTGCGAGAGGATATGTACGAAGAATCGATTCTCTTTTTTACTGATCTGCTTCAGAATGAT
>JAESQE010000170.1 GCA_016765335.1 Planctomycetaceae bacterium | reverse complement strand
CCTCTAACTCCCCCTTCGTAAGGGGGAGAACCTATTTCACAGAGGATTGTTTATGTTTTTTGTGAGTTGTTAAGAATGGCCATCACCCAGATGGCTCCTACAATTTCGAGAACAACACCCGAAATGGTGACAAATCGCCCCCAGTCGGATGCCATCAGTCGATTAAAATATTCCGGGTCTCTTACATTAAAGAAGACCAGAATCGCAGGGGGAAGAAGCAGAAACAAAATAGCCGTTGCTCGTGAGCCAGCCGTTGCTGTTCGCAATCGTCCCAGGAATAATGATCTATCTCTTAAAGTTCTCGAAAGTCGGTCCAGAACACGAACCAAATCGCCACCAGTTTGTTGATGGACACTGAGCGCAGTCGCCAGAATTCTAAGACCATTCACACCGGTTTTTTCTGGCAATTGATACAAAGCTTCGTTCAAAGTGACACCCATTTGAAGTTTTTGCAGACATTCTTGCATTTCATCTCCCAGCGGACTGGGGGTATCGGCTGCAATCATCTCCAAACATTGATCAAGACTTCTGCCAGTTCGAGCCGCTCTTGCCAATTCGTCAATCATCGGGGGAAGCTGATCCATAATCAGCGTTTGCCTGCGAGATCGAGCCACCATCAGACCACCAATTGGTAGCACAAGTCCAACAAAAGTAGCTAATCCGGCTGAGAATGGATTTTCCTGAAGAATCCAAACAAACCCACCCAGCGTCATCGCTCCCAGGACGCACATTAATATTGCTGCCAGTGGAACAAACGAGACACCAGACTGAACCATTAATCGATCAAACCAGTTGTTGATGTCGTTGCTGACACCGCCCAATTCGGGATTTGCATACTGATCCTTAGACTTCAGAATATCTGCATATTCTGGTCGTGATTCAATCTCTACGTGTTGTGAGAATCCTGTAGCCATCTCGGCAACCTCTTATCGCTTTGACAAATCTGTAGGCCAGGCCAAAACCCAGCAAGCTATAATATAAAAGTTGGAATGTTCCAACGAACGAAACTGTAAAAAAACTCCAAATTTACTCTGGAGAGGTATATTCCCCGCCGACAATTAACTCACGGGCAGTAAACAAGTCCAGTGGAATGTTATGCCCTTGAGAAGCCATGCGTCGCACGCATTCAGGTTCGTAACCCGTTGCATAAAACGCCCCTTCTGCTCGACCATTTTCGCCAATACCAGTCATCCGGTACACAAAGATATCTTCGACGTTGTATTCCCCTTCACTGGTTCCAGCCAGTTCTGAAATTCGCGTCACTTTTCTTTCACCAGTACTTAAGCGAGTCACATGCACTAAAATATGTATTGCAGAAGCAATGTATCTTCTTGCAACCGAAGGAGTTAGTTCTGCCCCCGAAAGTGCAATCATCAATTCCATTCTGTCTAGCGCATCCCGAGTATCGTTTGCATGCACGGTACTCATCGAACCATCATGTCCTGTATTCATTGCTTGAAGCATTTCCAATACTTCGCTTCCTCGCGATTCTCCCACAATGATTCGATCCGGACGCATACGTAAACTGTTTCTTAACAACTCTCTTTGGGTCACTGCTCCCAGGCCTTCAACATTAGGCAGGCGTGTTTCCATGCCAACCACATCTGCCTGCTGCAATTGAAGCTCTGCTGTTTCTTCAATAGTAATGACACGTTCGCTGGTCGGAATAAATCGCCCCAACTGATTAAGCATCGTCGTCTTGCCGGCTCCGGTACCACCACTGAGCAGTATATTTAGCCGCCCCCTGACACTGGCGACCAGAAAATCTGCGATTTCACGAGTCAAAGAATGCGACCGCACCATATCTTCAAAGGCCACGGGAGTAGATCCGAAACGACGAATCGAAAGAGTGGGACCGCGTTGTGCTAAAGGGGGAATAACTGCATGAAGACGAGGCCCATCTGCCAGCTTCGCATCAACCATAGGCGAAACTTCATCAATACGCCGCCCCGCTCGACCAACCAGCCGCTGAATCAAATGCAACAGATGATTATCATCAGCAAAACGAACATCGGTTTGTTCAAGAAGTCCATTACGTTCAACAAATACGGTATCAGCTCCGTTGACAAGCACATCGCTGACATCCGGATCATTCATTAACGGTTCCAAAGGACCGAATCCATACATCTCATCCATGATCTCATTGACCATCTGCTCCCGTTCCGACTCGGGCAAATAAGATGAATGCATATCACACAAGTGAGAAGCTAATGCTCGCAGCTGCTTGCGTAATTCATGCTCAGGAAGCTGCCCCGCTTTTGAGAGATCCATTGCATCGACCATCTGCCGATGCAAACGAGTTTTCAATTGCTGAAATGCTCGCTGGGACTCCGCAGAGGATTCATAATCAGATTCTGTTTCAATTGCTGTAGACATAATTCATTCCTCATCGTTCTCAGTAAAACCGCCGCTTACTTAACTTGTATTAATATCCCCTGCCCTATCGGCTCACAAACATTTTGTAGACGAAAGGATTCTCTGAAAACAGATCAGCGGGATTTATGCTTGTATTGTATTGCCCCGAACGATCCCTTGCGGTGTATCGAGCCAGGGCTGCTGTTTTAGTGACCAACACTGTCGGTTGAACAATTATCGTGGCTGACTCACCAGATTCAGGAATCACTTTCATAATTCGAATCGCAACAACCCCCTGGCACTGTAGTGTGGACCATCCAGGAATCGTAATCGGTTCTTGTTTTGTATAAAGCAGACACAATCGTTGCTGTCCAATTTGTGATTCTAATGAAAGCTGAAGCGGAGTCGTAATATTAGAAGTCCCTGCAATCGAAAACGTTTTTTGTGCAGGCATTACCCCATCCAACGATTCAAGATCCGCTTGATTCAAACCGTTAAGTATCTGTTTCGATAATTGTTGATCGCCGAGGTCATTGTTAAAATCCAACAATTGAACATTTGAAAACAGCGGATCGGTATTCAAAGGCACAGAATGCAATACCATTTCTATGATGCCATCAGAACCAGCGACAACTTCGTGAGTTTGCTCATCGAATCGAAAGTTGTCGGCACCCTGTTTTTGTGTGATTTGAATATGCCAAGTGTCAGTCCGGTTTCCATTCTCGTCACTCGCTAAAATCCCCATTGGTAACGCAGGGATATGTAAAGAGCGAATCGGTCGGAAGTGATCGATTAAATTATCAAAAGAAACTTCCGAATACACCAACACATCAGCTGTTGAACGCTTGGTTACACCGGCTAGAAACAAACGCAGTGGGTTTCCTAATTTCTGAGATCTTTGAGCACGTACAACAACTGCTTTGGCTTGAGAATTTGATTCAAGGAATACAGAATCACCAGACTCCGAATCAAAATGCTTATATCCAAAGTAGACATCACTGTCATCTTCCAGATTCAGTTCAACCGGGCTACCTGCCACACGGTTTGCTAACGCAACCAATACCGCGCGTTGTTTTGCCTGAGCTACGATCAAATCGTAATCAACTTCAGACACCAGTAAATGGTCACCCAGAAATTCTCCAGCTGCTGCCAGAGCAGATGCTTGAGCCGCATTGTGCAGTTCAACCTCAGCGGCATCAATCCAAAGACGATTGAGCACAAGTCCCGCAGCGGAACCAACAGCCAACAACGCAATCGCAATCGCGGGCAATAATGAGCCGCGACGTTTTGCGTTATTCCGTTGATTGATCCGATACCTATTCACGAGAACCCTCTCTGATTCTACACACGTATTACAATGATCCTGACACAGTTTATTCTAAAATTAGACCTTTATTAGTTCAAAGGGGGCACAGACATTCCTGTCTGTTTCGTTTGAGCATGCCTCAATATAAGGCAGACAAGAATGTCTACCCTTCGCTCGCAATGTTTTTTTGAATTAATAGAGGTTCCCATAAGTTAGACCGAACGCCCTTGAGGCACTTCACGTAATGGAGGACCAGCAGACCGACCACCTTGCTGATTAGAATCATTTTGATCAATCTGTGAGCCACGGTATCCGTTTCCGTAATCTCCACGGTAACCGCCGTTGTATCCACGATTCCCATTATTACGCGGTGGTGCCCAACCTGGTTGTTCAAGCCATGGTGTTGCTCTTCCAGAATCGTCATCGTTGTCACCTCTGTAGTCTTCGCCATAATTAATAAGCGAACGACNGGAACCACGAAATAGTTCAGTTGTAAATGGCTTATCCGGTTTAGGAATCTCGGGGAGTCCTAGTATCTCATCAAAATATGCTCGATCTGATTCTGCTACTTCAACCCCTCCCGATCCGGGACCGTTGGGAGTGTAAGTCACACTGAGTTCACCTTTTGTTTTTGCCTGAAGCAGAATATTTGATTGCGATGGAGTCAATTCAAAAGTGACGGTATTGGCCCCACGAGAGAGCGTTGACTGATGAGTCAAACGATTCATCGCCAGAAGCTTAACTCCCTTAAACATCGTCGTAGTAAATCCACCGCGATAACGCTTGTCCGAACTGTTGTCATCAATCGTCAAATGCACATCGACATAATCGCCGGGCTTAATCAAACCATCAACAACCGCAGTACTGTCTCCAAGACCAATCGTCACGGCTCGCATTCCCGGAGCAACTTCCAATTCAGGTCGAGTTCCAGGTGCATAAAGATCACTAGTATGAATCGGCTGTGCCTGCTTAATATCTTTCAATGCATAACGACCTGCAATGATATCTCGATTGGTGATAATATCTGGCTTACCCTTCAGTTTATCTTCACTCAAACGACCAAGCACAATATGCTCGGCTGTAATCAATGTGCCCGCTGGAATATTTGCACTAGCCATTGGCACAGTTCGGGTGCCAATCTCTGCGACAGGTTCAGGGCTGGGCAACATGGTTTTAATGACATAAAAACCGATCAGTGCACTGACCGCGATCAACATTGCCACTGAAATTGAGGCAGGTGTTATGATTTTCACTATCCCGCTCCGACTTAATTAAAGTAGTTCGATTTCACCGAACGATATTTTTTAAAGACAAATTTACTGACTCATAAGAATCAGTCTTCTATTCCATCTCCATATATGTTTCTGCAACCAGATATCTTCCATGCAGACCAAATCCAATGGGCCATAATAAATCTGGAGAAACGGCAGACATCGGTACTTTGACCACAACAACAACTCGATCTCCAGAAAACTGCCCCTGCTCAGTATAAATATTTGCGTGCTGACTCATTCGAGGGCCCAATGCACGCGTGACAGACTCCTCAACAAATTGAACTGTCGAGCCTGGATAAGAAGCAGATCTTGCCCCAATCCGACTGGCCTGAACTACTCCACCACGAGCATAAAACAACAACGAGTATTCAAAAACTGCAAACAGAACCAACATCAGCAAAGGGAGCGTCATCGCCAACTCCATGCTCATCAAAGCGTTTCTGCTTTTGTGTTGTTTTTTCTGAATAAGTTTCATCTGATTATCCAACAATACCATCCGTGGCTGATTAATTTCATTTGTATTTTTATGAGTAAAGAGGTTTTAACATTCTTCACAACAATCAAGGCAACAACCAAGGCAACAACGGCTTCTGCATCGCGTAAGATGAAATCAGTAACCCCCAGGTTGCAATTGCAATCGGCAAAGCGTAAGCCATAATCCGACGCGATTGTTTATCCTGAACCGTTTCCGGTTTCTTCTCCTCACCTAACTTTGAAGGTTTCCCTGTTGCCAATAATTTTTTCTTCATCTGGTTGGGACCAATTGACAACATGTTGCCTACAACAATGGCCCCGGTCACAATAATCACAATTAATGTACTTGCGATAAAAACCCACAACGACCATTTGAAGCCGAGCCAAACGCTCAACGCTCCCATCAACTTAACGTCTCCGCCACCACCGCTTCCGATGATCCAAAGAACGAATAAAATTCCAAACCCAATCAAAAACCCCAAGGCTCCATCACCTATCCCAGACAAACCACTAAATGTGCCCTGATAGGCCCAGCCTGCAAAGAACATGGGAATGGTCAGTTTATTCGGAATCTTAAAATAGGCTTGATCCCAAATGACTGCTGCCAACGTGTAACTCACAATCGCAACAACAAACACGACTTCTTGTAATGAATCCATAATCGGCCTCTATGCCTCTCCGCAGAAGAAGTCTTATCCTTCAATATCCTGGGAGTTGTTCTTGAGATCAAGATTTAATTGTTATTATTGACAAAAATGTAAAGAGACTGAAATCACAGCGTCTGCCCCAATACGTTGCAATTATAACACACAAATTCCCCCTGGAACGCGAATGTTTACCTTTCGAAACACATTGCCCTGTCTATTTTAATCATCACCCCTGCCTAATCGTTACAGCCAGAGCAGCTGTAGTGCATAACTCGCCAGAATACGAATTTCAGGTACGCAACGGAGTACTCCAACCAGATTATCTCCTACAAAACAAACCAAGTGAAGAGTTGACTGGCACAGTCACAAATTTCCAGATATAATTAATATTCAATCACAAAGAACAACTTCCGCCTGAATTCAATTGCGGACTAGAAACGATATGAATACGCCATGACTGCCCCCAAAGTTTTTGTCACACGAGAATACCCCGAAATCGGGCTTAATCGATTAATCCAGGAATGCAACACAGAAATATGGCCTGGTCCGCTGCCACCATCGCGTGAGGTATTGCTGGAAAAAGTCCAAGGTTGTGCAGGAATTCTGACAATGCTCTCCGATGGTATTGATGCCGAACTGTTTAATGCAGCTGGTGATCAGTTAAAAGTCGTTAGCCAATATGCAGTTGGTGTCAACAATATCGATTTAGCCGAAGCTCATAAAAGAGGGATCTCTGTTGGGAACACGCCCGGTGTTTTAACTGATGCAACCGCTGACTTAGCTTTTGCACTTCTCATCACAGCTGCAAGACGAATGATTGAAGTTCATCAATCGATTCATGAAGGCGGATGGAAGACTTGGGAACCACTGCGCCACATCGGATGGGATTTGACAGGCAAGACCATTGGTATCGTGGGCATGGGCCGCATCGGATACGCGATGGCCAAACGCTGCCATGGCGGCTGGGACATGAATGTGCTCTACACTTCCCGGTCAGAAAAACCTGAAGCCAACCAAAATCTACAAGCTCAAAAAGTCAGCTTTGACGAGTTACTTGCAAATTCCGACTTCATTTCTGTCCACACTGACCTGAACGACAAAACGGCAGGACTCTTTAACGCAGACACATTTAAAAAGATGAAGTCAGATTCGATCTTCATTAATACTGCTCGCGGAGGAATTCATAATCAACCAGATTTAGTCCAAGCACTCACAACAGGAGAAATCGGTGCAGCTGGACTGGACGTGACAGACCCAGAACCTCCAGAACTCTCTGATAAAATCCTGCACCTGCCCAACTGTATTGTCGCACCACATATTGGTAGTGCGACCACAAAAACAAGAGACGACATGGCGGAAATCGCAACAGACAACCTCATCAACGGCATGCTTGGCAAACCGTTACGCTGCGAAGTAAAATAGAACAATCATATATCTTCAGGAATAGCCTGAACGACAAAACTCCTAATAGAATTGGAAAAATCATGGCCGACAGGGATCGTTGGCAAGAATATTTGCCACCAGCAATTGAAGCAGCCAAACAGGCCGGACAAGTTTTACTCGATTGGCGAGAAAAGTTCTCGGTGACCGAAAAAGGCCGCTCCGATCTGGTAACCGAAGCTGACTTCGAAGCCCAGGAAACAATCTACCAAATTCTTCACACCGCCTTTCCCAAGCACGGCTACCTTGGCGAAGAAGGTTTAGAGCAAGCAGGTGAAGACCCTGATTTCCGCTGGGTGATCGACCCACTCGATGGCACCGGAAATTATGTTCACGGATTTCCCTACTACTGTGTCTCCATTGGATTGGAATACAAAGGCAGAATTGTTGCAGCTGTCATTTACGATCCGACTCGCGACGATGTTTTCCAGGCATCCTTGGGTGCAGGAGCATTCCTGAACTCAAAACCGATACAGGTTTCCAAAACAGAAAAACTGTCCCACGCGATGTGCATTGCATCACTTCCGGTTGCAGGCGATGTCACACATCCTGCAATCAACAGGTTCCTTGCGGTCCTTCCACGTGCCCAAACCGTACAGAGACACGGTTCAGCTGCGATGAATCTCGCAAATTTAGCCTGTGGGCGAGCAGATGTCTTCTGGTCATCCACACTAAAACCATGGGACATGGCTGCCGGTGTTTTAATCGTTCAAGAAGCTGGCGGACTAGTAACAACACTCGATGGCTCTGAATACGATATCTACCATGGAGAAATCCTGGCAACATGCTCTCCAAACGTCCAGAAAGAAATAATTCCCTTGGTTTGCCCTGCTGAGTAAACATAATCGACCACCAACAGAGCAAAACCGCCTGTGCATCTTAAAAAGAAGGTAACTATTCAGTGATGGGTCGATGGGGACTTCCTGTTCTGGGGGCAGATTGTACGAAAGTTTTCGGTTCTTCGTGGTTTATGGTACTTAATGTAATTTTAGCCGATGAGTTTGTATTTGCTTTCGTGGAGGGCAAACAGTTTCAAGCGGAAGTATTCCATATCTCGGTAGCCGTAGGCTTGACGTTGCATCGTTTTGATTTTGTTATTCGTCCCTTCCAGCGGACCGGTTGATATCGGATAGTCAGACCAGTTCAACAACCCGGTGCGAGCCTTACGCACCGTCTTAGCAAACTGTTGTAACATTTTAATCCCGCTCGACTCTGCACGAGAACACCAGGATTCCAAAAAACGTTCTGCCTGTTTTTTGCTGGACTGCTTCCACAATTGCCGTAACTCTTCTTTGATACCAAACTCAATTAATACTTGCGAGAAGCTCTCGCTCGTGGTCTTGTACTGACAAGGACTTAGGGGATGTTCAACGCGCAGACAAATATGCGAATGCGTATCAGATAGTAAGCGGTCGCCAGCGGCTTGTTGAGTTCCAGTGCCTTGTTCAATCGTTTCTGTTCCTCCTTTTCCTCCTTTTCGTTCTTGAGATTTTCAGGATTCTTCAGCAGCAACCAGCGAGTCCCTTTCAAAATGTTTTCATGAAGTTGATCGGTGGCTTCGTGGAAAAGAGCACGTCGTCATTTGCTCAATTTGTCGTTAAACAGTTTGATGACATGAAAATGATCGAACACAATGGCCGCCTCGGGCAGGTTCTTAACCACGGCAGAAAAGAAGGCGGGAGACATGTCGATGGCGACTGCTTCCACTTTGGCTCGTGAAGACTTAAGTCTACGCCAGAAGGGTTATAATGCATCTGCCCCCTTGCCGTTGCCAACGAGCAGGACCGCTCCGGTTTGTAAATTGATCACGATTGTCAAGTAGCGATGACCACTGCCAATACAAATTTCAGCGATCGCAATCATTCGAACATCTTTCAAACGAGGTTTCTGGAAATGACGCTTCAAGTATTCCTTTTCGATGTTGCGAATCATCCATTCACTCACGCCCAGATGTCGTGCCAAGTCGCAGATGGTCATGCATTTTCGCATCTCAACAACATAGCGAGCGAAGGAACGTGTATGCTGTTTTCGTGTTTCTGCAAACGGCAAATGAGCGTGCTTGATGCCTGGACAATGTTTGCATTTAACCCTGGGCACCTGCACTTGCAGTAGCACCGGTTTGTGACCGATGGGCGGTGCTGCCAATTGTCTTTGTGTCCAGCCTCTGACGACCAGTTCTTTGTTTTGACATTGCGGACAACAGATGGCATTTCGTTTCATTTTGATGGCGAGGACAAGATGGTGATCTTGATCAAAGACTTGTTGTTCAAAGTGTTGGATGTTCGAGACGCCAAGAATTTGATATATTAGATTGCGAGGCATGCTGGTGATCGCCTTTAAGGTGGTGTGAAAAACATCAGCATGTCCTCATTTTCTACAAAATCAACCCAAGTACTAAAAAACACGTTGAACTTGAATTAATAGAGATCCCCTTCAAATATTCCCGTATTATAAAGTCAAGCAGTTTCGTAGGACGTCATAATGAATGCGATGGTCACAGGAGGCGGTGGTTTCCTGGGAAGGTATCTGGTTGAGCAACTCCTTGAGCAAGGGGTAAATGTTCGAATACTTTCTCGTGGCGATTATCCCGAGTTAAAAAAACTTGGTGTTGAAGTTGTTCAGGGAGACTTGCGAGATTCTCAGGTCGTGGATACTGCCTGCACTGGGATCGATACCGTTTTCCACGTAGCAGCAATTCCCGGTGTCTGGGGAAAATGGAAAACGTACTATGAAATAAACACCACCGGGACCAGAAATATCATTGCTGCCTGTCAGCAGCAGCAAGTTGCCAAGTTAATTTACACGAGTTCTCCCAGCGTTGTGTTTGATGGAAAATCTCATTCGGATGCTGAAGAATCGCTGCCTTATCCGGAAAAATATCTGTGCCATTACCCTCATAGTAAAGCGATTGCTGAACAGGAAGTTTTGCAGGCTAATGCAAAACAGGGCTTGCTGACTTGTGCCTTGCGCCCTCATTTAATTTGGGGGCCACGCGATAATCATTTGATTCCGCGACTCCTACAAAAAGCTGCAACCGGTCGGCTAAGACAAGTCGGGGATGGCAGTAATCTCATTTCGATGTGTTATGTAGAAAACGCAGCAGCTGCTCATTTACAAGCTGCAAATAAATTGACAGCTGATTCTCCCGTGGCTGGCCAGGCCTATTTTATCAATGATCCGCAGCCTGTGAATCTTTGGTCTTGGATTAATGAACTTTTAGTGAAAGCTGGTCAGGAACCGATTCGAAAAAAGATCTCTGCGAATGCAGCTTATTCGATAGGCCAAATTCTGGAAGTTGTTTATACGGTATTGGGAATAACAAAATCCGAACCGCCGATGACCCGATTCATTGCTTTGCAGTTGAGTCAGTCACACACGTACTCGATTGAAAAAGCAAAACGAGATTTTCAATACGAACCAATTGTTGATTACAATACCGCAATGCAAAAGCTGATCGCGGGACTCCAGAAGTAAGCTTAAATTAGTCAACAGACATACCAGCCCGAATCGCCTCTGTTTTGAAGTTGCGCNCTTTTTATTGTGGCAAAAAACTGGTCTTGCATCAAAATGTGGATCCCGCCCATAAATAGATTATTGTTTCTCTCCACCTACAGGAAGGATCCACGATGATCATTAGGGAACAAAGTGNTCGATTGCTCAAGAGGTGTCTGGCTGATTCCGGGCTGAATGACTTTTCCAAGCTGATGGTCGCTCGCATGGTCCTGGCGTTTATTCTGCACAGAAAAGATCGCCACACCGGGGAAGGATGTCCTGTTCGGCTGCCTCGGGTATTATTGCTTCCGAATCGACCCACCGGGGACAGCTCACGCGATTTCTGGCACGTTCGCGCTGGCAGAAGAATGACTTCAACGCCGCGGCACGTCAGACTCTGCTGCGAACAGAAAACGGCAAGGGCCGATTTCTGTTTATTGTCGACGCCACGATGTTTTCTCAGGCCGGGAAGAAAACACAAAATGTCTACAGCACAGGCAATAGCAAACGTCGGCCCAGGAAAGGTCGCCGCTACAATCAAAGGAAGTTCCACCGCAAGAGTGTCCATAGTTTTACGTTTGGTCTGTTGATTACGCCCTCGGGTTATCGCATCCCTTTTCAGATCCCGCATTACACGAAAGAGTACTGCCTCAAGAAGGGACTCAAGCATTTAACAACCGCCGAAGCGGCAGCTCAGATGATACGTGAGTTGCCACTGGAGCCGGGAGCAGACGTGCTGGTTCTGGGCGATACCGCCTATGATGCCCAGTCGGTTCGTGAAGCTTGCGATCAGCGTGGCTACTTGTGGATTTTCCAGCCAACTGCGCACGAGTCTACGAAGGCCCCCGTGGCAGCCGATCTGCATTGCGTTCTCGTTTGAAGGATTGGTCGGGATTGTCGCTTAAGATAATCAGGCTTCGAGCTTCCACAGGAAAGTATGCTTCTTATCGGCGTATTTCCCGTTGGCGACTCGGGCCGAAACAGAAACCCCGCGTTTATTACGCCCATCAGGAAAAGCGGGAGGTTCGCCGCATCGGCTGCGTTCAACTTGTTTTTTCGACAATGAAAAAAGACTTGAAAAAAGCGACCCCGGACGATGTCACGATTTTGATGACCAATGCAATGGAAATGAGTGTGAATGAAGTAATTGAAGCATATTGTGCTCGCTGGCAGATCGAGTTATTTTTCAAGGAATTGAAATCGACACTCGGAGTGGGGCAATACCAGTTGGAACGCTTCGAAGCGGTGGAAGCGTGGATGAACTGTGCGATTGCCACGGTGTTGTTTCTGGAACAGTTGCGTGCCAGACGCATGCAGGATCGTCGCCAGAGCGAAGAGCTGAAATATCTGAGCGAACGCCTAAAAACTCACGGAGGCATCAAAAAAGTGAAACGCTTACTAACCAACGCCTTCCCCCCGGAATTACGAGTCACCACATGAGAAACACACAAAAGTGCGCAACTTCAAAACTGGCGCTTCGGGCAGGTATTTTTGTTAACTTATCTGAGGCTGGGTGGCTGGGGATGCAGCGGAGCGGAACCCTCAGATTCACAGGATTGCTATTGGGAGCAGTTGCTCGCAAGTTATGCCAAGCACCATACTCTGGGGGCAGCAATGTAGGCCGGAACAAGTTTTTACGAAGTTCCGGCATGATGTTTTCTGCTTGAAGGAAGATGGAACCACAAAGACTCAAAAGCACGAAGAAATCAAGTCACTGATATCACCGAGAACACAGAGAAAAAAACAGAACGAACAAGAAAAACGGGATTCGAAAATGTAGGGTGATGTGCTTGCACCCACCTTCGTGTGCCAGTTGAGTCTCTATGACCAAAACGCTGGGTCAA
>JAESQE010000662.1 GCA_016765335.1 Planctomycetaceae bacterium | reverse complement strand
GAACCTCTGGAAATTGGTTCTCCCCCTTACGAAGGGGGAGTTAGAGGGGGTTTTTAATCTGTCTTTTTATAATTAAACTGTCTTCGGCAAGCTCTGGAATTCCATTTTTAGAGGTTCCCACTAAATACTTTACAATTACTTCTCCTGCAATATTACTGATCTCGCATTGAAGTCCCGCCCCGGAAAAGGATTTGACAAGAATGATCACATTCCAATCTCTGAATAAAGTCTGTCTTTCTGCTTTATTTCTATTTGTAATCATCATTTCAGCAAATGATGCCATTGCTGAGGAACCGGAGAAGGCGAAAGAAACTCCCGCGCAAAAAGAGTCCACTCCCGATAAAAGTGATTCAGAAAGTTCCAAGAGTCCGTTTCCGCAACGTTTTGATGCCCCCAGTCTGGATGGTGGGCATGGATGGTTGAACGTCAAAAATCCTTTGACGTGGAAAGATCTGCGGGGCAAAGTTGTCGTGATTGATTTCTGGACGTACTGTTGTATTAACTGTATGCACGTTTTGCCCGATTTAGACTTTCTGGAAAAGAAGTATCCCAATGAACTGGTTGTCATCGGGGTGCATTCTGCCAAATTCGAGAACGAAAAAGATACCGAAGCGATTCGGGCAGCCATTCAACGCTACGAAATTAAACACCCGGTCATCAACGATGCGGAGATGACCGTCTGGCGGAAATTCGGAGTCCGAAGTTGGCCTACGCTAGTTGTGATTGATCCCGAAGGAAAGTACATCGGCCATTTATCTGGTGAGGGGAATCGTGAGACGCTTGATATGGTGATTGGCAAATTGGTTGATCATCATCGCAAAAAAGGAACCCTGAATGAAACGCCAATGAAGTTTGACCTCGAAGCTGGGAAACTGACTCAGACGCCACTTCGTTTTCCAGGAAAGATATTGGCAGATCCCAATTTTGATCGATTGTTTATCTCGGATAGTAATCACAATCGAATTGTCGTCACGACATTACAGGGCAAATTGATCGAGACGATTGGCAGCGGAAAAATTGGTGCCCAGGATGGCGACTTCAAAACAGCTTCTTTTGATCATCCTCAGGGAATGGAACTTGTTGGAGATGACCTATACGTGGCTGATACGGAAAATCATTTACTACGTNAGATTAACCTGAAAAACAAAACCGTCAAAACTGTGGCTGGAACCGGATTGCAGGCTCGAACACGCGGAGCTGGTGGGCCTTTGCTTACAACTGCGTTAAATAGTCCCTGGGCGATCTCGCATTTTCAGGGAACGCTTTATATCGCGATGGCGGGACCGCATCAGTTGTGGAAACATAAACTGGGGTCTGAAACCGTTGAGGTATTTGCTGGTTCTGGCAGGGAAGATATTACCGATGGTACTTTGGCGGAGTCTGCACTGGCGCAGCCATCTGGCATGACTCACGATGGGAAAAACATGTNCTTTGTTGACAGTGAGGGTTCTGCTGTGCGTAAGGTGACATTTGGCCCCAAAGCAACCGTCACGACTTTGGCTGGACCTCGTGGTCTTGCCAGCGGACGTGCATTATTCGAATTTGCTGATATCGATGGCAAAGGTGATGTCGCAAGATTTCAACACCCGCTAGGCATCGTACATTACAATGGAAAGCTTTTTGTTGCAGATAGTTACAATCACAAAATTCGTGTTGTCGATGCAACAACTGGAAAAACAACCAGTTTTCTGGGGACCGGAAAAGCAGGTAATGAATTGTCAGCAGCCGTGCAGTTCTCCGAACCAGCTGGCTTAACGATTGCTCAGGATCAGCTTTATATTGCTGATACCAACAATCATCGAATTGTGGTTGTTGATTTGAAGAATAAGTCTGTTAGAGAACTGAAAATCGAAGGATTGAAAGCCCCTTGAGTGAACCTCTATTAATNCAAAGGGGGCACGAATATAAAAGGATAAATTTTATTAAACCACAGAGACGCAGAGATCACTGAGTCAAAAAACAGCCGTGAAACAATCCATATCGCTCAAGAGATTTATAGTTTCGTATTGTATTAAAATAAGAATCACCTGAAATCTCTCTGCGTCTCCGCGGTTAATTTCATTTCTTCCTATTTGACACCGACTAATCTGAGTGAGACACCAGTAAATCAAATTTCAAAATTGGCAAGCTGTCTGTCATTTAACGATAGATGAAACACTACCTTGATTTAGGCCAGACAAGAATGTCTGTCTTTTACACATAAGTTTATCCAACATTATAGAAAAAAAGAAATCGTTTGGCACGCAATTTGCGCCATGAACTTTCAATTGTTAACTGTAAAGTTTCTCTTGATTTTCACGGAGGTGCAGAATGTGCTACGGAATTGGTGCGGAATTACACGGTATTCATCTGGGAGACAAACGATTGGACCTGCGGGCTGAAATACTCATCGAAACTTTAGCTGCCAGTCCGGCAGCCAGTATCAACGCGGCCTGCCAGGGGTGGGCGGAAACGCAGGCGGCCTACCGGCTGTTTGACAACAATTTAGTCACGCCAAACAAAATTATCGAACCCCACATCAAGGCAACTAAAAAACGGATCGGTGAGCAACCGATCGTACTACTTGTTCAAGACACTACCGAACTCGATTACACAAAACATCCTCCCGAAGATGCAGGTTGCCTCAACAAAGAAGATCGTTTCGGATTGTACGATCATAGCAGCGTAGCCTTCACGCTCGAAGGGGTTTGCTTAGGCGTGCTGGGGGTCGAGTTCTTTTCCAGAACAGCTGAATCGTTGGGCAAAACCAGAGAACGTCGCGGCGATCCGATTGAAACAAAAGAAAGTTTTCGCTGGCTGGAAGGTTATCGGCTCGCCTGCGAAGTTTCACGGGAACACCCGGAAACGCACCTCATCAGCGTGGCGGACCGTGAATGCGATATCTACGATATCTTTCTGGATGCTCAGCAACAGGAGCTGCCCGCAGACTTTGTCATTCGCGCGAAAGCCAATCGTTCGACACCCGAACGCGACCGCACAGCCGGTCCTGCTGCGTATTGCAAAGTGCGAGATCAGGTTGCTGGTTCCAAGTTGAGAATGACGCGTACAATCCATTTGCCTCGAACTCCCAAGCGAGCAGCTCGTGATGCGGTGCTGGAATACCGTGCTATGGCAGTGACGATGAAGCCGCCGCATGCACGAAGCAATCTTCCGGGCGTGAGAGTCAATGTGGTGCTGATTGAAGAAGTGAGTCCTCCCGATGATGGCACCGCAGTGAGCTGGTTATTGATCACGTCATTGCCAATTCGCACGACCAGCGATATTCTGTTTGTGGCCGATGTGTACATGGGCCGCTGGCCGATTGAGATTTTCTTCCGCGTGTTGAAAACGGGTTGCCGAGTGGAAGAGCTTCAACTGGAGACGACCACGCGTCTGAAAAACTGTCTGATGTTTTACAAAATCATCGCCTGGCGATTGTTGTACGTGACGTATATGGGTCGCGCGTGTCCGGAGTTGTCGTGCGATATTTTGTTTGCGGATGAGGAATGGCAACCGGTCTGGAAAATTGCGTGTGATGAACCCATTCCGGAAGTTGCACCGCGTCTGTCGGTATTTATTGCGATGTTGGCCGAACTGGGGGGCTACAACAACCGCCCCCAAGATGGCCCTCCGGGTCCGCAATCAATCTGGATAGGCCTGCGCCGAATGACCGACTTCCAATTCATTAGTTTCCGCTTAGTTCTGCAGAGTGCTTTCTTCTGTTTCCGGAGGCACAAGATCTTCTGGCTTTTCGGCAGTTTTAATCTCTTGTTTGTCTTGCTGGGCAGATATCGCTTTGACGGTTCTGCGTAGATGAGGGACATAAGCGAGTTGATCTGTTCCC
>JAESQE010000169.1 GCA_016765335.1 Planctomycetaceae bacterium | reverse complement strand
TTCTGCCTTCAAAGCTTCCGCCATATTTCCCGGGACGAGTAAAGCCAGAAAGCAGCTCATGCCCTAAGTAGCCATGACAATGCTTGATGTCTACAAACTGAAACCCAACACGGTCTGCGATTTGAGCTGCCTGGATGAATTGCTGAACGATTTGTTCTAAATCTTCATCACTGAGTATCGCCGAATCATCCGCCGGGTCTAAACCAATTCGCTGGTCCAGCAACGGATGATGATAGGCAATATGGGATTCCAATTTGGTTTTTTCATTCGGCCTGCAATAACGCCCAGAGTGTGTCAGTTGCAGTCCGACCATCAAGTCGTCGCAGGCGTTGTCTCCGTACTCTCGTTGATGCGCCTGCTTCAAAACTTGAAGCAATTCTGCCAGTGATTGTTCGTTTTCTTTGCAGCTGTAAAGTTGATTCGGATTCGCGCGTCCCTCCGGACAAACAGCAACGGCTTCGCCTCCCCAAATGAGTTTGCAGCCCGATTCCCCAAAATTATTCCAACGACGCAGCGTGTGCTCACTTGGCTTGCCCTGGAGTGTTGCGTCCCAACCTTCCATCGGATGCACCGCCCAGCGATTCCCAACCAGAAAGTTTCCGACCTGTATCGATTGAGCCATCGGGGACTGCTCGTCCTGAGATTGCGGTTGATCATCAACAGGAAGATCGATATTCAATTCCGCGAGGTAGCCACGAAATTCGTCTACTGTTTTCAAAGAGCCAATCCGTCGAGAAGCCATGAATTATATCCAAAAAATCGTAGGTGAGCAGAGCCAGTGAAAGTTCTGGTCACGCTCTGTGTTGTTGTGTTATCAGATTCATTCATAACCGATTTTCAGAAACGAGCAAAGGCACAGCCAAAAATTTTGACTGTGCCTTTGCCTTATTGAAGCTCGTAATTCTTCAAATCGATAACGCTGGGTTTCTATCAGCGGTAACGATAATAGCTGGATCGATATCGGTAAGGTCGGTACCTGCTACGGTAAGAATATCGGTTGCCGTGGTAGGAATACCGAGAGTAGCCGTAGCCTACAGATCGAGATCGATACCTGTAAGTCCCGTAGTATCCAAGGGAAGGCGGATAGTAGTAGTACGGCGAATAGTAATTGGGATAAAGCCCATTATAAGCAAATGAATAAGAGTAGTAACGCGGCACCGGGACATGGTAAGCCGTCACGGGTACAACACAATTGGAACTGTAGGCTCTCAAGTAGTAGCCATCCCCAGATTGTGCATCCTCAGTGAAGTTTGCGCACAAAAAACCGGTCGCAAGCAAGCTCAGCAGAAAATGTTTTCTCATCGTTCTCACCTTTGCTCCATCCACAAATTAATGTTTTTTAAACCACCCCTTTATTCTATCTTGCCCATCTCCAAATGCCAACGAATTTCAGGGAGAAATTTCAAGAAATTGTGAATGGTTGAGCTTGCTGGGTCGGGTGGATTCGCTTTGTTGACCTCAAAAGAAGACTGAGTGGATATATCTCCTGTGTGACTTCGTTTTTTAGAGAAACAGTTGAGCTTGAGTATTAGTCGCTTGACGTTGGCTGGCAGTCTTGAGAGACTACCACAGCTTTCCGATGAGATTGGGATGAAAACCACAGGGGTTTTTCGGTCTCTCATGCTCTAACTTCATGGTGTATATGAAGTTACGCGGGATTGGGAAGCTACCTCCAAGTGCGGTGGAGCCGTGCTAACCGGGTCAGATCTTAACCGAAGCAGCCCTACGTTTCGTGTTTCCAGGTGCATGAGGAGGTAGCTTTCTGGTTCTTCGTAAGAGCTTCGGGAATTTCTGAGGATCGCGTGCGTGAAATCCAGACGGAACATGCTGTTTCGAAATGTCCGAACAAAACCTCTGTTATTACAGGGATATCGGCTTGCCGTGATTGTCATCACCATGCTGCTCATTCGGCATCATTTTCAGCAGTTGGAAATCCAGGGCGATGCTCCGATTACTGTTTCGGAAACGCAATCGATTTTACCTCAAGCTGCGAAACTACGAATCGACTCCGGCACCATCGCAGGTCTGTTTGTTGATGACGCCAACGGTCACGAAATTGGCTACGCTTTAAGAACCTCGCCTCAATCAAACGATATCATCGGATACGCAGGCCCCAGCGACGTGCTTATCGTTTTCGGTAAGACAACAACCGCTGCGAATCCTCGGCCTGCTGATTCTCAAGAATCAACCGAGCCAGCTGAACTTGCCGAACCAACTCGCAAAATTCTGGGGATCAAAATTCGACACAGCTGGGACACACGCAGGCATATTCAATGGGTCAACGATGATGCCTGGTTTATGCAGTTTTGGCAGGGACGAGATTGGCATAATGTTTCGACATTGAATTATTACGATGAATATATGGAAGGCGTATCAGGTGCCACTTTAAGTAGCATGGGAATTGCCAGATCCATTCAACATCGTTTTGTCTGGGCTGAAGAAAAGTCTGCTGCTGCCCCCGAGCTTCGTATTTCAAAAACCGATTACGGTCTGTGGATTGCAATCGGCGTTGGTCTACTTGTGACATTTCGTTCGGGCTGGAAGCACAATAAAAACATTTGGCTGGGTCTGAAGATTGCAGCTTTTGTGTATGTCGGTTTTCTGAATGGTTCGTTAATCGCGATCAGTTTACTGACAGGTTACGCTGCACATGGAATCGCCTGGCAGATTGCTCCGGGGCTAGCATCGTTAGTTCTGATTTCATTTTTAATTCCGTGGACGACTCGCAGGCAGNCCTATTGTAGTCANATTTGTCCTCACGGTGCTGCCCAGCAAGTGTTGAGTCGCTACTCTCCCTGGAAGCGATCAATCCCTCCTAAAGTTGCAGACGGTTTGAAGTGGTTTCCCTTTCTGTTGATTGTGGTCGCGGTCACATTTTTGGTACTGCGTTTGCCGANTGAATTTGCTCACATGGAACCGTTTAATGCCTATTTAATCAGGCAGACAGACTGGATTCCCGTAGTGATTGCAGTTCTTGGTTTGGCCGTTTCTGCGGTTGTCCCGATGGCGTATTGCAAATATGGATGTCCGACCGGTGCGTTATTAGAATTTGTACGCAGTCATGGTCGGGCGGATCGCTTTGGCAGAAAAGAGATTGCAGCCCTGGCCTTGCTTGCGTTGACCTGGTTGCTCATCAACCAGCATGACAAAATTCAAATGTGGATTGGACAAGCCGTCGCCAGCGGAGGGTAGACATTCTTGTCTGCCTGGAATGAACGTAGTAGTCTAACGAGCGTTAAAGAGTAGACTGCTTAACAATTTTGGAACATGGCTTCCTGATGTCTCGCTCAGCGTAGCCTGTATCAAACAGGAGGAAATAAAATAAACCACGGAGACACAGAGGCCACAGAGAAAAACCCAGGTGATTTTATTTCCTCGCAAAACCAGACGGTAAATTTCTTGAATTATATTGATTGTTTTGTTGTTTTTTAAACTCGGTGTCCTCTGCGTCTTCGTGGTGAAATAAAATTCATCCGTTTTTATTTGTTCCCAATCGAGACATCAAAATCCTCTACCCAAATGACTGACTCTTTAAGCTAGCTGGACTATTAGGCTCAAACGACACAGACACCGAATGTCTGTGCTCCCTTGGAATTCATAGACGCTGCCTTGAGATTTGGCATTGGTATCACTGAGCAAACAGAATATACTGACGCGGCCTCTCAGCAAGCTGTTTTGTTGAGCTTTAAACGATGCAGGAATCAGAAGCTAAGCCCTTACTATGTTAAAAATAGCCACCAAGTTTTTGCCCTCCTCTGCCGATTTTACGCGTGCCTGGGCAGCTGGGTTTCGTCATGCTGAATTTTGGCTCAGTGCAAAATTGCTTCATGATGTTGACGACATTATCAAAATCGCGAAGGAATATCCGATTGAGTATGTTCCTCATTTTCCGAACAAAAAAAACGACATTCAATCCGTTGAGCAGGCCATTAAGTTGTATCGCGAATTGAATTGCCAGGCGATGGTGATTCATCAGCCAATGATCGATCAGTGGAAAGACGACTTCTTCTCTTTAGAGCCAGGCATTCGGCTCGCTGTGGAGAATCATCGACTGAACGAAAAAGAATTTTGGGATTGGGCTGAGAAAAATCCAGGATTGAATTTGGACATTGAACATCTTTGGAAATTCACGTTGCAAGATGCCCCGCTAGACAAGCTGCTGAAAACACTCGACATATTTCTGAGTCGGTATGCTGATAAGCTTTACCATGTGCACCTGCCCGGTTATGTTCCCGGCGAAGAAGAACATCGACCAATGTATTGCAATCGCGAATTCATGTTTGGTACCTGGGACTTGCTGGAAAAAGCAAACTTTCGTGGCTTAATGGTCAGCGAAA
>JAESQE010000168.1 GCA_016765335.1 Planctomycetaceae bacterium | reverse complement strand
GTTGCTTCCGCTCGTACAAGCAGATGCGGTTGATCAGTAAGCTGGACATCCTCCCAGCGAAGGCGACGGAGTTCGCTATGTCTCAATCCAGTTGTGACCGCAAGACACCGCTTGCAGTGATGACGAACTGATTACAGGTGGGTTAGGTGTTTTATGGTCGGGTGATCCCGGTGAAGACGCGATGGTTAACCGCCACGATGGAGCGGTCGGCCCGCTGTCGATTAACGGTCGTATGTTTATCCAGGGTGAAGATACCATCATGGCATACGATGCCTACAATGGTTTGTTCCTTTGGAAGCGGTCAAATCCTGAAACAATTCGAACGGGTGTCTTCTTTAATAACAGCCCCGGAAACCTGGTTGCCAGCGACGATAGCTTGTACTACATGAGTGGCGATAAGTGTTTTCGGCTTGATGCAGAAACCGGAAAAACAGTTGCAACCTATAATCTTCCAGAAGGGATGCAGGAAAAACATCAGTGGGGATACATTGACTACCAGGACGGGAAAATCTTTGGGACTGCAACGATCCGAGAAGAAATTGAGAAAAAGTTACGACGTCGTGGTAAAGCCGCGGTCGATAACACGGACGCAATTTTTGCCATCGATGTCAATACAGGGAAACTTGCCTGGGTCTATCAAGGCAAAAGCATTCAGCACCAGACCATTGCAATTGGACCAGATCAGGTTTACTTCATCGATAGTTCAATCACGAGTGAGCAACGAGCTGACATTCTGCGACAAGATAAATCCGACCTTCAAAATCTGACCGGAAAAGAACGGGAGATCGCAGAAGATCGTGCGAAGAAAATCGATTTAAGATTGGCTGTTGCTGTCGATATCAAAGACGGAAAACAAGCCTGGGCCACTCCAGTTGACGTGACCGATTGCAGCGAAATCGGGATCGGGGGCGGACGTCTGACCTTGATGTATCACAACGACAAGCTTTTGTTGTGTGGTGCAAATGCAAACGGTCATTATTGGCAACAATTTATGGCAGGGAACTTCAGCCGTCGGCGATTGGTCGCACTTTCTGCCAAAGATGGATACAAAATCTGGTCTAAAGATGGAAACTATCGTCATCGTCCGATCATCGTTGGAGATCAGGTTCTTGCAGAGCCTTGGTCTTACGACTTAGCGACCGGCGATCAAAAAATGCGAAAACATCCTTTAACTGGTGAAGAAGTTCCTTGGAGTATTATGCGATCTGGTCATCACTGTGGAATGATCTCCGCTGCTCCGAACATGTTAATGTTCCGCTCGGGTTACACCGGGTTTTATGATCTGAAAACAGATTCAGGAACTCGGCATTTTGCGGGACACCGTACCGGATGTTGGATTAACGCCATCGTAGCCAACGGTCTGGTAATGATTCCAGAATCATCCGCAGGTTGCGTCTGTTTGTTCTCGATTTCTTCAACTATCGTTTTGGAACCTCGCGAACCTCGCAATGATTGGTCGATCATCAGTTCGGTCGGAAAAGTTTCTCCCGTAAAGAACATGGCATTGAATCTGGGTGCCCCTGGAGATCGCCGTAGTGCTTCTGGGACTGTCTGGTTAAGTTATCCGCGTCCCAGGCCAAGTCGTGCGACCAGCTTGGATTTACCTTTGGATATCAAACCGAAATTTGAAAGTTCTGATAAATACAACAGCGTCAATACACGGGCGAATTCTATCAAAGAAACTGAAACCGGTTGGTTGTATACCTCACAAGCGATTGGCCTGTCTCGCTGTGAGTTGCCTTTAATTGGAAAAGACGAACAAGCTGGTGTGTACAATGTTCGCTTGCACTTTGCCGAATTGGATGAGAATGTAAAAGAAGCAGGTCAGCGACTGTTTGATGTTTCAATTCAAGGAAAAACTGTCCTGTCTGCCGTGGATGTCTATGCGGAATCTGGCGGGTTGCGAACAGCTTTAGTCAAAGAACTCTCGGGGGTTGTTGTGACAGATAACTTAGTCATTGAACTGACTTCGCAATCTCAAAGCGATAAAAAGTCTTTGCCTCCAATTCTGAATGCGGTCGAAGTCATCCGTGTTTCTGAAGGCAAATAACAGCTTCAAAGAATAGTTGTAACGGCACTGCATTGATAAGACATTGTGATGCCGTTACTTTTTTAAGCATACAGAATTGTATTCACGATCTTGTTATTCTTTAGAGAACCTCTCAAATGTTGGTTCTCCCCCTTACGAAGGGGGAGTGAGAGGGGTTTTATGAGCTACCTCGTTTTTTAAAACTGTCTCCAAGAAGCTTAGAGATTCAGTTTTCACAGGTTCCCTTTATCTGTCCAAGGAATTAGAAGCATGAGTTTTGGTGTTCGCGCAGTCTTAGCTACATTGTCTTTTGTCTTGCTACTTGATGGCCTTGCATTTGCTGATCAACAAAAACCGAACACCGTTTTCATCCTGGCAGATGATCTTGGTATTGGAGACGTCAACTGTTATGGCGGGGATCAATGTCAAATCGAAACTCCCAATATCGATACGTTAGCTTCTGGCGGCATGAAATTCACTGACGCCTACGTGAATGCTTCGCATTGTATACCAACTCGTATCGCGATTATGACAGGCCGTTACCCCTGGCGATTTGACAAACCGCAAGCCGGTGGAAAGTGGGGATTGCTTGGCCCTCGATTTGATGTAAATACTTTCACACTGGGAGACATGTTTCGCACAGCAAACTACAAAACCGGATACATCGGAAAATGGCATCTTGGCACGGTCATGACAACAAAAGATGGTAAAGTGCAAAACGAGAAAAACGTCGATTACACCAAGCCTATTAAAGTTGGCCCTGTTCAATACGGCTTTGATGAAAGCTTCATCCTGCCCGGTTCTCTTGATATGTTTCCTTACGCCTATCTTCGAAATAATATGTGGCAAGGCGAGGTCACTGCTCAAAAAGGCTGGAGTGCTTTTAATCGTGTCGGACCAGCTGAAAAAGATTTTGAAGATCACGAAGTGCTCGAAACATTTTACAGCCAAGCCGAATCGTTCCTCAGTCAGCAGAAAAGCGATCAACCCTTTTTCCTGTTCCTTGCCTTGACTGCTCCGCACACTCCGACCAGTCCCGGCAAGAATTTCCAGGGAAAAAGTAAGCTGGGTGTCTATGGCGATTTTGTCATGGAAGTTGATCACGCAGTCCAGCGTGTGCAAGCAGCCTTAAAAACACAGGGGCTCGATAAAAACACATTGGTTATCTTTTCATCCGATCATGGTCCCGCTTCCTATGCAGGAAATATCCTCAAAGCGACTCCCGGTCAACTTCGCAAGCTCAAAGACAAAGGCCACGATGCCGATGGCCCGCATCGTGGATATAAGTTTTCTGTCTACGAAGGTGGCCTGCGTGTCCCGTTGATTGCACATTGGCCCGGAGTCATCAAGCCGGGGTCACAGTGTAACCAGATAGTTGGACTGTGCGATCTCATGGCGAGCTTTGCTGAAGTTTCAGGAGCTAAACTCGATTCAGATGCAGGGCCAGATTCGATCAGTTTTGCCAACTTGCTCCATCATCCCGACGCTCAAGGAAAGCGAGGAAATCTGATTATGCAATCCACTGGTCCTTTTGTTGTTCGCGATGGAAACTGGAAACTTTGCCTGTGTCCAGGAAGTGGTGCATCCGGAGTTTATGGCAATGTCCCTGCTTCGGCGGATGCCTGGCAAACTGCGATGAAGCAATTCGATCAACCAGTCAAATGGACCGATCTGGTACAAGCACCGTTCGTGCAACTTTTCGATCTCTCTAACGACATCCACGAAGACCACAATCTGGCAGCAAAACATCCAGCGCAAGTTGCGAAGATGGTTGCACTACTTCGCATGCAAGTCACTCAAGGTCGAAGCACCCCCGGAAAAAAACTCCCCTCAACCCACCCCAACATCAACGCCAGACTCCCCAATTTCATCCGCAAACAGTTGCAACCGTAACAGGGCTATTACTTAAAAATCAAGAAATCTACCATGAAGCCTATTCTTTCTCTCGTTTTAGTCTTTCTTTTAACTGGTCCTCTTGATGCAGCTGAACCTTTACAGCATTGGTCGCTCGATGCGGTTGATTCGTCAGGTTTCATTTTAAGAGGCAAAGCAACTCCTGCTGCTGGGATTGATGACTCGCAGTCATTGGTGCTTGATGGGGCTTCAATTCTTGAGATTCCCAATTCTGATTCGATGGCGCTGGGGAAGACAGGTTTCACTCTCACTGCATGGGTCAATCCCTATGTTATCGGGGGAAGACAGCAACTGATTGCAACGAAGAATCGCTATTCAAAAAATGAACGTGAGTGGGGCGTGATGATCGACAAGGATGGTCTGATTCGCCTTTACGCATGGCAGAAAAAATGGAGAACCATCGCGACTACTGAAAAACCGACTCCAGGACGTTGGCATTTTGTGGCTGTCACAATTCAGCCCGAGAAAGCAGAACTCTGGGTTAACGGCAAGATTGCCGGAATGATGAAACTTGACACACCGCTTGTCGAAACGAAAGCCCCGCTGACCATTGGTGGCATCAACGACAGCGGTCGCATCTGGCAAACGATGTTCGGGGCTTTTGATGAGATTTCCCTTTACGATCATCCCCTTTCTTCCCAGGAAATGTCTGCCCTCTACCACCCTGTGACGAAAACTCACATCATTCCAGAAGTACCCTATCACGGTGCACCGAAATCAGATCCGAAGTGGGATACGGTTGAAAAAACGCATGCATCAGAAGATTTGACAACCATTATTTTCGATGGAATAAAACCGGACTCTCTTGCATGTGATACAACTCTAAGACAAATGCCGGATGGTTCGTGGGTGATGATCATGCTCGGTGGCGGTCACACGGAACCGCTGCCTCAAAACCGCGTTTTTGTTAGCCGAAGTCACAACCAGGGAAAAACCTGGTCGCCGATGCAGCCCATTAATCTGGGCGTGAAAACAAAAAACAGAAACACCGCCCTTGTCCCTTCCGAACTTTTAGTGCACGGCAAACGTTGCACGATGTTCGTCGCGACTCACGATGGCACTTTCTCCAATTGGAAAGAGTGGATGACTCATAGCGACGATTCCTGCCGCACCTGGAGCGAACTCGAACCGGCTCCCGGACGATTGCATGATCGTACTTTCATACGCAATCACATCGTAACGCGTGATGGTCGCATTCTACTTCCGTTTCAGCACTACGTTCGAGTAGCCAAGACCCGCGAAATTAGTAAGGGGCGCCGCTTTTCTTCGCCCACCAATCCACGCAATGGTGTCCTCATGAGTAGCGATGGCGGTAAGACCTGGGAAGAGCACGGCGATATCCGTCTGACTGATGATGACAACTATCATGGTTGGGCTGAAAACAATATCGTGGAACTTGCTGACGGACGCATTGCGATGATTATTCGAGCTGATGGTCTAGGCGGAGTGCTTTATTATGCTGAATCGAATGATGGCGGTCGCACCTGGCCGCAGTTCGCTAAGCAGACTTCGATCCCGAATCCCGGATCGAAAGCGACTCTTTATGGATTGGGAGGCGACACGGTTGCGATACTTCACAATCCCAACCCGCGTCATCGAAGTCCGCTGTCATTGTGGGTCAGTTTCGATGGCATGCAAACCTGGCCCTACCAACGTGTACTTTTACCAGAATCGATTGATGGTAAGAAAGGCAGAATCAACTATCCCGATGGCTTTGTTAGCAAAGACAAAAAACGGCTTCACTTCGCCTTCGACGATAACCGCCACCGAGCAGTTTACATTGGTGCCCGCTTGCCGCTTACGCCTTTTACACCGTAGCTATTTGTCACATTGAGGGGATTGAATTCATAGAGGTTAAGTCCCTGGCAACCGAATGTAAAATTACTATTTCCGTTTACGGATTTCCGGGGCGTTGACTTTGGGCATCCATTTTGCCAATTCTGTTTTTACGATTTTAAGTTCTGCGATGTCAGCCAGGTTTTTGTATTCCATGGGATCAACTTGATGATCGTACAATTCTTCGCTGCCATCAGCATACCGAATATACCGGTATCGGGCAGATCGTATCGCATGGTTTCCTTTTCCGTAAGTTGTCAGAGAAGGGCGGTCCCATTCGGCGTTTGGATTATCCAGCAATGATTTCAAACTCACGCCTTGTAATTCAGTTCGTTTCTTCAAACCGCACAGATCGATTAATGTCGGGTAGATATCAAGTAGATTCGTCGGTGCATCACATCGGCTGCCGGCTTTCACTCCTGGTGCAACGATAATCATGGGGGTGCGTGTCGCTTCTTCCCATAAGGAAAACTTTCGCCAGTGTTGTTTTTCTCCTAAGTGCCAACCATGATCTGTCCAGAAAACAATAATTGTATTGTCTGCGTTCGGGCCTTGATCAAGTGCATCAAGTACGCGTCCTACTTGCACGTCAGAAAATGCGATGGATGCCAAATAGCCTTGTACTGCTTGCTTCCATTGACCGTGCTTCGTTACTTTCCTGTGATCGCCTTGAGGCCTTGCCATTCTTACCCCGGCAGCGGGAACATCATTGAGGTCATCAACTTTTGTTTCTGGCAATTGAATCGAATCAAGCGGGAATTGATCAAAATACTTTTGTGGAACATACCAGGGCAAGTGAGGGCGATACATGCCACAGGCTAAAAACAAGGGTCGATCATGCTTTCGGCTGAGTTGCTGACTAACCCAGTCCGCAACTTTTGAATCTCCCATTGCTGAATCAGTCACGTTGACAGGTCCCCAATCAAAATGAGCTGTCTTGGGGATGCCGTTGATTGGTCGTTTAACAGGTAACGGATCATTAGGCCTTTGAGCTTTTTTGGAAGGATAATATTCATCCCACGAAGCGGCATCCGGAAACGCTCCGTGATAGATTTTCCCGGACCCGACTGCTCGGTATCCTTCAGCCATAAAATGCTGTGGAATCGTGACGGCATCTGGCAGCCCCTTTCGCCAGGGGTTGGAGTTTCGGTAGACTCCAGATGTCGAAGGCCGAATTCCTGTCATCAGCGCCGCCCGCGACGGATTGCATGATGGTGCTGCACAGTAGCAATGCGTAAACAACATGCCGCGTGCAGCCAGGCGGTCAATGTTAGGTGTTGCCGATTGCGAATGCCCGTTGAGCGTGCTGATCCAATCGTTCAAGTCGTCCACTGCAATGAACAATACATTCGGTTTGTTCGCTGCGATTGCAATGAATTCATTAAATAGACAGAATTATTTCAATACTTGCAAACACACAAGCAATCAACGGGTATTTAATGACCTTGGTTTGATCAATCATCTTATGAATTCAAAAGGTATCGCATGAGTAAGTTTATTTGTCTGATGACGTTAGTGCTGTTCGGCTTGATGATCGATTCGACTGAAGCCGCTAGGAAGCCGAATATCCTTTTTGCCTTTGCTGACGACTGGGGCAGACACGCCAGCGCTTATGCAAAGATTGATGGAGCGGGAACCGAGAACGATGTGGTTCGTACTCCAAACTTTGATGCATTGGCTAAGTCGGGAGTGTTATTTCGCAATGCGTTCGTGAATGCTCCTTCTTGCACACCGTGCCGAAGTTCGTTGCTTTCTGGTCAGCACTTTTGGCGTACAGGTCGCGCCGCGATTCTTCAAGGTGCAATCTGGGATCAATCCATTCCGACGTGGCCGTTTCTGTTGCAGGATAACGGATATCACATTGGCTACACGTATAAAGTATGGAGTCCGGGATCACCTCGTGATGCCGGGTATGGCGGCCCAAAGAATTCATATCATAAATCTGGGAGTCAATTTAACAGTTTCTCGCAAACTGCAACCCGATTGGTGGAAAGCGGAAAATCCATCGAGCAGGCTAAGCAGTCTTTGGGTGATATCGTTCGCGGAAACATTCAGCAATTCCTTGCAAGCAAACAAGACGATGTTCCTTTTGCCTATTGGTTTGGCCCTACGAATGTGCATCGTAAATGGATCAAAGATTCTGGGCTCGCCATTTGGAATATAGACCCGGATGATCTCATCGGAAAGTTGCCTCCATTTTTGCCGGACGTTCCCGAAGTTCGTCAGGATTTTGCAGATTATCTCGGGGAAGCTCAAGCGTTTGATATGGCATTAGGGATTCTCGTTGAAGAGCTGAAAAAGGCTGGCGAATTTGAGAATACAATCATTGCAATTTCTGGCGATCATGGACCAGCTGGATTTCCTCATGGAAAATGTAATTTGTATGACTTCGGCACACGTGTGCCTTTAGTTTTAACCGGCCCTGGGATTCAACCAGGACGCGTCGTTGATGATTTCGTCAGCTTGCCGGATTTAGCTCCGACATTCCTTGAGGCTGGTGGTGTTCAAGCACCAGAAGTGATGACGGCTCGAACGTTGTGGCCAGTTCTAAAATCTAAATCGGAGGGACTTGTCGATAAAAATCGCACACAGGTATTTATTGGTCGTGAACGACATGTTGCACTAGCACGTGCCGGGCAGCTGCCTTATCCGCAACGAGCAATTCGGACCAACGACTATTTGTTTGTGATTAATTTTCGACCAAATCGCTATCCACTCGGAGATCATTATCAGCTGGATTCCAACAGTACGCCCTCAATTGATTCACTGACAAACAATACGTTCTGCACAATTCCAGATGAAGATGCTGGTCCGGCAAAGGCTTGGTTGGTAACTCATCGCAATGATCCTCGATGGTCTTCATATTTTCAAAATGCGTATGGAAAACGCCCCCGAGAAGAGTTGTTCGATTTGAAAGAAGATCCGCATCAGATGCATAATGTTGCAGCTGACCTTCAATATCAATCAGTCGTCAAGAAGTTGCGGGATCAGCTGATGCAAGAGCTGCGAAGCACTAATGATCCCAGACTTATTAATAATGGAAAGTTCTTTGAAACCGCTCCGATGGCTGGCCCATTACCGATTGCTCCGAAGCGAAAGAAAAAGATATAAAATTCAAAGACAATAGAATTATGTGAATCTCTATTAATTGAATCTCAGAGGTTCTCGAAAACAGTTTGGTTATAAAAAAAAACAGTTCAAAAACCCCCTTCGTAAGGGGGAGAACCAACTTAATATAGGCGGTTTTTGCTTGACTGTGTGCTGGGATCACTTAGAATATAGTTCCCGCCTGCTTGCGGTCTTGTGCCCAGGCTACCCCAATTCATTTGACTCTTGTTGGATTGAACCGGAGGATTGGTGCTGTTTTGATCCCGCCAAACTTATTTTCTACTTTGTAGACGCCAAAGGCTTCTTATCAAGAAACTGTTGACTTGCTGCCTGCCTGATTAATTTTTCAAATTGCGATTCATCATCGGGTATGTTCAAAAAACGGTTGCTTGTTACATCAAAATGAAAATGAGTTTGGTGAAATTGAATTCCCAATAAACGGGGCTTTTTAATGTCTAGCATTCTCTCTTTTGTACAGCCTGGCTTAGTAAAAACTGGCTGCTTGATATNATTCTGTGCGATTCTTGTTGCCAGCTCACTGGTTCACGCCAAGGACAATGATACAAAGGCTGTTTCTGTTCCGGCGGACTCAACGCCTGCGAAACCCGCGTCATCAAATTCGACGCCGCACGGTAAGCAGCCCGTCAATTTCACTCAGCAGATTCGTCCGTTGCTTTCGGATGCTTGCTTTCATTGTCATGGCCCGGCTAAAGAAGACCGTCAGGCAGAACTTCGCTTAGATGTAAAGTCTGGTGCATTTTCTCGTCTCGAAGCTAGCGGGATTCCTGTCGTGCCCGGTAAGCCAGAGGAAAGTATTCTCTACGAAAGAATCATGAGTGATGATCATGATTTACAAATGCCTCCTGCGGACTCCGGAAAAAAACTGTCAGCCGATGAAAAAGAATTGATTCGTCGTTGGATTCAAGAAGGTGCAAAATGGTCGGAGCACTGGGCGTTTGTGCCACCGGCTCAATCAGCAGCTCCGCAAGTGAATAACGAGAAATGGATTAAAAATGCAATCGACCCATTTGTGCTACATCAGCTAGAGCAAAATGGATTAGCGCCTTCAGCACAAGCAGACAAACTGAAACTGTTAAGGCGTCTTCATCTCGATCTTACCGGCTTACCACCGACTGTGCGAGAAATAGACATCTACCTCAAAGATACTGATCCCGATGCGTATTCGAAGAAGGTTGATCAGTTATTGAACTCTCCTCATTATGGCGAGAAGTGGGCACGACACTGGTTGGACGCGGCTCGGTATTCCGATTCCGATGGTTTTGAAAAAGACAAGCCACGTTTTGTCTGGAACTACCGCGACTGGGTTGTGCGGTCATTGAATCAAGATCTCCCGTACGATCAGTTTATAATTGATCAACTTGCAGGAGATATGCACCCGAATCCGTCACAGGATCAAATCATTGCAACCGGCTTTTTACGTAATTCTATGGTGAATGAAGAAGGTGGAATCGATCCTGAACAGTTTCGAATGGAAGCGATGTTTGATCGAATGGACGCGATCGGGAAAAGCATTTTGGGTTTAACAATTCAATGTTGTCAGTGCCATTCTCATAAATACGACCCCTTTACTCAGGATGAGTATTATCAGATGTTCTCATTTCTAAATAATAGTTCTGAGCACAATGCAGTGGTCTATTCTCCAGAAGAAGAAATCCAAAGAACAGGAATTGAATACCAGATTGGCAATATCGAATCCAGCTTGAAGCAGAACAATCCCGATTGGCAGAATANAATGCAGGCGTGGGAAGATTCGGTTCGGGGAAATCAACCGAATTGGGAAGTTTTGGATATTAAAAATTCCAGCGGAAGTAATTCCGAGAGATACATTCCTCAGTCTGATGGATCATTACTTTCACAAGGATACGCCCCTGCACGTTTTACGAGTAAATTTGCTGTCGAAGTCAACAACAAAAAGATGAATGCAATTCGTCTGGAAATGATGACCGATCCGAACTTGCCTGCCAACGGCCCGGGTCGTGGATTGAAAGGGCTGTTTGCGTTAACTGAATTTAAATTATTGGTTTCCAGCATTAAGGAACCGACTAAAAAGCAGTTGGTGAAGTTTGTGAAAGTTACTGCTGATTTCAGTAACGCCCCTCATCATCTTTCAGCTGATCATTTCATGTCCACTGATGGAAGCACTGGATTTACAGGGCCGGTTTCGTATGCGATTGATAATGATATTAAAACGGCATGGGGGATTGATGCCGGCCCGGTCAAACGAAATCAAACACGAAAAGCGGTCTTCATTGCAGAGAAAGACTTTGCGTTCCCTGAAGGAACACGACTCGAATTCAACTTCGTCCTTATGCATGGAGGATGGAATAGTAACGAGAACCAGACATTAAATATGGGGCGGTTTCGAGTGGCGGTGTTGAATCAGGATCAAGTCGTGGCTGACCCCATTCCTGTTGATGTCCGAAACATTTTTGAAATTCCACGTGACAATCGCACAACCAAACAGCACGAGGCAGTCTTCTCTTACTGGCGAACAACGGTGAAACAGTGGCAGCCCGAAAATAAGCAAATTGACAAATTATGGAAATTGTATCCTGAAGGATCGATGCAACTGGTATTGAAGGAACGCGTAGGGGAGCCGCGTATGACTCATTTACTGGATCGTGGTGATTTCCTGAAACCAACACATCAGGTTTCACCAGGAGTGCCTTCCATCTTAAACTCCATTCCTCAAGGTGCACCGGTTAATCGATTGACATTTGCAAAATGGATTGCAGATCGAAAATCACCAACTGTTGCCCGGGCAGCTGTGAATCGTGCCTGGCAGGCGTTCTTTGGAATAGGAATTGTGGCAACCAGTGAAGATCTTGGCTCGCAAGGAGAAGCTCCTTCGCATCCCGAATTACTCGATTGGCTGGCTGTTGAATTCATGGAGCAGGGGTGGAGTATGAAGAAGCTGCATCGACTGATCGTGAATTCTGCCACGTATCAGCAATCTTCCTCCATGAATCCGCAACTGTTGGAGAAAGACCC
>JAESQE010000167.1 GCA_016765335.1 Planctomycetaceae bacterium | reverse complement strand
GCTCGGTGCTACTGATACCGGTCCAAGTAAAGTGACACCGATCGAATACACCTTGCCTGTTAAATACAAGGACGGGCATCCGGTCGTTGCTGATCAATACAACACGGCTACTGCTTTTGAAATTAAAGTTGATATGCCTAATGGTGTTGAAATGATTATTAAGAGTGCAGGCGACAATGGTATTCTTTTCGAAGGAACCAAAGGCCGCTTCTTTGTCAATCGTGGCAAAATAGTTGGAAAGCCTGTGGACGCATTAAAAGAGAATCCGTTGCCGGAAGATGCAATCGAAAAAGTCTACGGCGGCAAAGTCAGTGCCAATCATACGGCCAACTTCATCGAAGGAATCAAAGCTCGCAAGCAACCGATTTCCGATGTCTGGTCGCATAACCGCATGCTCGAAATTTGCCACCTTTCGAACATTGCAATGCGTTTGGGGCGTGCAGTCAAATGGGATCCCAGCAAGCGAGAAATCATCGGCGATGATCAAGCAAACGCATTCCTTTCCCGCGAATACCGCAAGGGCTACGAAATCGAAATGTAGTAACCAGCGATCAGTCTGAATTAAAAGACGAGGTTTATCACAAAGATAAACCTCGTCTTTTTTTGTACTGTTTCGCAGTAGGTCAGGTTGTACCTGACGAAACCAGCCACCAAAGGCGAGCCGGGGGTGTAAACCCCCTGGTGTGTCGCAGCGAATTCCAAATGCAGCCAACCGGAACCGATCAAATCGCCATTTCGGCGCCGAATAAAAAGTTCTCCCCCTTACGAAGGGGGAGTTAGAGGGGGTTGTGTGCTGTTTTCCAGTTACTTCTGATTAGGAAGAATCAAAATATCATCGATCTCAATGCCTTTTTCTCCGCCGTTTTGCATCCAAAGTAATTTTCGTTTGGCTGCATTGAACGCTGGGCGTTTCAAGGTTTTGGTCCAGGTTTTTTCATCGATGCTGATGGTCACGACCTCTGCCTGAAAGCTAAGTTTGACCTCATGCCAGTCGTTGCTACTGAGATCAATCTTTTCCAGCGGAAAGATTTCGTTGAGACGATAAGCTTTGCTGACCGGATCTGCGGGGCGTTTGTTTTGCCGCAGCGGATGATTCGCATCCAGTGAATGAGAATCGACTTGAAGTTGCACCCCTTGACGCAGCAGCTTTACTCGCAGCATATGATCAACACTTCCGAATCGATCGTCTCCATCAACAAAAAACCAGATCCAACCGCCTGGGCCAAGATGCCGATAACGAAACGAAATCGTCATCTCATTTCCTTGCACCGGAAGATAAACCATCGGCGGATATTTCCGCCCGCTCTGCCCACCGGTCCAAAGCACCCCATCACGCACTTCAGTATTCTTATTCGGAATCGGCGTAGTAAACCGCGTTGCATCAAAAGAAGAATCAAACCCCTCCCGAAACTCAACCACCCCCGGCTCCTCAGCACACAATAAAATCGGCGACGCCATCAGTAAAGCGGTCATTATTCCGGCGGTGAGTTTACTCATTGGGATTATCCTGAAGCGAGTAGGTTGGTGATAGCGAAGCGTATCCCAACAAACTCAGTTGAGAATGCAGCATGCAAGCCTGCGTTAATTATTTTTCAGAACAAAAAAGGCTTGACTGATTTTTTCATGAGTTTTAAATCATCTTGATTATGATCGAGGAGATCATGCCCCCATATTAGATTCGTTCCGTCGAAACAATCTTGCGCGAGAGCTTTTCCGATGTCTTCAAATGTATTGGGGCTGTTGTTCGCTTTTTTCAGGTCTTCTGGGTTTGAAAGTGAGCCAAGGACAAATACCCTGTTTTTGAGGTCAGCAGGGATAGATTCCTTCATATAATCAAGTCTGTGGTCGTGGCCAGCCCCACCTTCTTTGACATCAAAGTCAATCAGTAAGAGGACATTCCGTTTGGGGTATTTACGCATGTTGGAAATATGTTCTTTATGAAACGTGTCGAGCACCTTTTTCCAACCTCTTGCAATGGGGAGGACCTGAATTGCTTTGGACTTTTTCTGTGTCAATGCGTTTTCAAAACCGTTTGCGATTTGACGATTGGCGTCATCTTCCGGGATGATGATCAGGCGATTTTTGAATTTATCTGCACTCATTATTCAAGATCGCCTAGGATTAAGGAGGTGATCAGATCTCCTTCAAGAGACATTTCGCTTAGCAATTTGATTCGTGCTGGTTCCAGGTGACTTTCTCGATAAATGAGATGAGTATTATCACGGAGAACTTTCGAATGGCTTCTGGGTTGTGAGAGGTCGCAGTAAATTGTCCGCCATTCTCGGTGCTAAAAGCACGACGCAGGGCAACGATAAAATGTCCCACTTCTGACAGCCCCAGATAGTTATCAGGTTCGTCCCAAAAGCAAAAAAGTGGTCCATACGATTTATTAGCAGCTATGATCAAAGCGCACAGAAAAAAACATTTTTCCCCATCTGATAAGTCCTCGAATGAGACATTAAGGTTATCTTTTTCCCTTTGAAATTTCACAATCAGTTCTTTGGTATCTTTTCCTGTAGGGTTGTTTTGAAATTCCTCAATGTCAGGCATGATCAGTTTGAGGTAATCGTCAATGTATGTGTAGGCCCTGGGGAATTGGGTTAGCACTTCCAGAAACCAATCGCCAAAGTTCGAGCCATCTCGTTCTGGGCTGAGAGTTCCTCCTTGAGACTCTCCATTCATTAAGCAAGGTATAGGGGCCAGGATGATCATTTGATCTAGCCAGTCCCTTAATGGTAGCAGCGGAAGGAAAGAAATAATTGGCAGAGAAGCAAGATTCCAATCAACATTGAGTGTTCTTTCTTCAGCGTTTTCATAAACATCTACGTGTAGGTAGCTTAGCTCACTATTTTCTCTGATGAAAATAGACTCTCCGTCTACAATTGCTTCCTCTTTAAGTATGCGAGCTTCTTTGAAGTCTTCTGGTATTTCCAATGCGAGAACATATTTGAATAATTTTCCATCGAGTAATACTTCAAGCTCAAATCGAATAGGAGTCTCTGTTCTACCCTGTGCGAAGTCTTTTCGTTGAACAAGCTCTGAAACCCTGTTTGTCCCGCGCCCAATTTTTTGGAAAATTTCAAGTACATTTCCAACTGTCGATTTGCCTGAGCCGTTTTTTCCAATCAGCAACGAGGAGGGAAGATCTTTGAGGTTTAGTTCAAAGTTTTCGAGACACCTGAAATTGTGGACATAGAGTCTTTGTAGCATGGTCAGGTCGTTTCTTTGATGAATTCCTTATTGGTTTTCTGATTGAAGTTTACCGGTGCCATGACTGGCACGGCTCGCCATTTTATCCGGCGTTTATGGCGTCGCTTTGTTTGTTGGCCAGGGTTCTTGCGGTTTGGATTAGGCTGACGGGGTCGAGGCCCAGGTCGGCAAGGAGTTCTTTACGGTCGCCGTGTTCGATGAACTTGTCGGGGATGCCGAGTCTTTTGATGTGGTTGGTTGGTAAGCCTGCTTCATTGGCAGCTTCCAGGACTACGGAACCGAAACCGCCGCACAGCGTGTTTTCTTCGACGGTGACGACAAAGCCGCATTCTTTGACCGCTTTGAGGATGACTTCGGTATCGAGAGGTCGCAGGAATCGAGCGTTGATCAGGCCGACATCCAAGCCATCTTTTTGCAGTTTTTCAACCGCTTTTTGGCACTCGGGTAGGAGTGCTCCAAAGACGACGAACATGCCATCGGTTCCCCATTGAAGCACTTCACTTTTGCCGAGTTCAATCGGTGCGACTTCAGCTTCGCGGTGAACGGTTTCGGCTGAGGTTTTTGGGTAGCGAATTGAGATCGGGCCATCGTGCTTGATGGTGAAGGGAATCATCGCTTCCAGGTCAGCTGCATCTCCTGGGGCCATGATGGTAATGTTCGGGAAGACGCGCATGTACGAGTTGTCGAACACGCCATGATGTGTCGGACCATCGGGACCACACAGACCGGCTCGGTCTATGCAGAAGATGACAGGCAAATTCTGAAGGGCGACTTCCTGGAATATTTGATCGAAAGAGCGTTGTAAGAATGTGCTATAGATGTCGACGATGGGCTTCATGCCCGATTTGGCCATCCCGGCTGCAAAGGCAACCGCATGCGATTCGCAGATGCCTGTATCAAAAAAGCGTGTCGGGAAATCTTCGCGGATTTTTCCGAGCTTGTTCCCTGCGCACATCGCAGCTGTCATGATGACAACCCGGGAATCGTTTTGCATCTGCTTGTAAATGGCGTTGCTTGCGATATCGGTGTATGCAGCGGAGCTACTTTTTTTCGGGAGAATGACTTCGCCGTTTTCTGTTCGTTCAAACGGGGATGGCGAATGGAACGTGACGGGATCTTCAATGGCTGGTTTGAAGCCTTTTCCTTTTTCAGTAAATACGTGCAGCAGCGTTGGCCCTTTGATATCTTTGACCATCGCCAGGTGTTTTTTCATGGCTGGCAAATCGTGCCCATCGATAGGGCCGATATAACGGAAGCCCATTTCTTCAAATAACATTCCGCCATGCAGCAGCGTTTTGAGAGAATCTTTCACATTCGAAAGAGCGCTTTCAATTTGTCCGCCCACCATCGGCACTTTGTTCAGTACCCAGGAAATGTCTCGTTTCAATCCGTTGTAAAAGGGAGCCACCCGAGCTTTGTCGAGGTATTGCCCTAACCCGCCCACACGAGGGCAAATTCCCATCTGATTGTCATTAAGAATGACGAGGATATCTTTATTCAATCCGACCGCGTTGTTCATCGCTTCGAAGACGATCCCGGAAGGCAGTGCTCCATCGCCGATCACTGCAACGGATTTGCGTCCGTCATCAAACAGTAAATCGTCAGCTGTTTGCAATCCTAAAGCAGTTGAAACACTCGCCCCGGCGTGCCCGGTCATGAAGAGGTCGTAATCGCTTTCATTTGGATTCGGGAAACCCATCAAACCGCCTTTTTGGCGAATGGTGCGAAATTGCGGGAAGCGACCGGTGATTAATTTGTGGGGATAAATTTGATGCCCGGTATCCCAGATGAGTCGATCTTTTTCGAAGTCAAATGTTTGATGCAAAGCTAAGCAAAGTTCAACAACGCCGAGGTTGCTTGCAAAGTGAGCAGGGCGGGTTTCCACGATTTCGCACAGAGCTTCTCGGATTTCAGCAGCCAGTTTTGTCAGCTGGCTATCTGAAAGAGTCTTCAATTCTTTCGGCGAAGAAATTAAAGGGAGTAATTCGTATTCCATCACAGGTTCTCTCTTGTTGTCACTCTTTAGGGAACCTCTATTAATTGAATCCCAGAGGTTCTCGAGTACAGTTTGGTTATAAAAAACAGTTCAAAACCCCCTCTCACTCCCCCCTTCGTAAGGGGGAGAACCAATTAATAGAGGTTCTCTTTATTATTGATCTCGCTCGATCGAATATCTGGCCAGAGCTTCCAACGATTTGGACTGCTCATTAAATATCGACAAAGCGGAAATTGCTGAATCTACTAGATTGTGTGCCTGGGCTTTGCTTTCGTCCAGCCCCAACAACGCAGGGTATGTCAGTTTATGATGAGATTGATCTTTCTGTACACCTTTTCCCATTTTTTCCACGGTTCCAGTTTCGTCGAGCAAATCGTCGGCAATTTGGAACGCTAACCCTACAGCATTGCCGTATTTCGTCATAGCGTCAAGCTGTTCAGGGGAGGCCTGGGCAAGAATTGCTCCCATTCTGACTGCACAGGTGATTAGTTTACCTGTTTTTAATCGATGGATACTGATCAAATCATCAATATTCAGGTTAGTTTGCGATTCTGCATTCAAATCGGACTGTTGTCCACCGACCATGCCGTTGGCCCCGGCAGCTTGGGCGAGTTCTAATACTGTCTTGCTGGCAAGCACGGGGTTTTCGATTTGGGTCGAAAGAACCTCAAAAGCCAAAGTGAGTAAGGCGTCACCTGCTAAAATGGCGGTTGCTTCATCGAACTGGATATGATTTGTCGCCTGCCCACGGCGTAAATCGTCATCATCCATCGCAGGTAAATCGTCGTGGATGAGTGAATAAGTATGAATCATTTCCATAGCACACGCAGCTGGCAACGCTTGTTCTACTGAGCCGCCGCAAATTTGGCAGGAGAGAATGGTGAGAATCGGGCGTAATCGTTTTCCACCAGCCAATAAACTGTAGCGGATCGCATCACGCAATCGATCCGGGCAGTCATTGGAAAGCTGCGTCGCGCTTTCCAGTGCAGTCTCAACAGTTGAACGTAATTGATCGACATCAAACGGGAATGGATGCACAGAAGCCTCAAACTGATTATAGTAGACGTTAGATAATGAGTGATGGGCGTTAGAAATTTCAGCCTCTCGACAAAAGGAACCTCTATTGATTCAAAGGGAGCACAGACATTCCTGTCTGTTTCGTTTGAGTCTGCCTTAGTTCAAGGCAGACAAGAATGTCTACCCTCCGCTCGCAATGTCTTTGAATTAATAGAGGCTCCTAAAACAATCATAACAACTTCTTCTTTGGGTGACATCAATGAGCAAACCTTCAGATTATCAAATTCCGGCTGGCTTTCAGTTTGCCGGCATCTCGTGTGGCATCAAGTCAGATCCTCAACTCAAAGATATGATGTTGCTGGTCAGCGAAAAAGAGTGTGCCAGTGCTGGGGTCTTCACAACAAACAAAGCTTGCGGAGCACCGGTTCAAATCAGTAAGCAGCGAGTTCCAGGGGATTCGACACGAGCAGTGATCATCAATTCCGGAAATGCGAATGCTTGCACCGGCGAGCAAGGTCTGGCAGACGCAAAAGAAATGACCTCCCTGGTAGCTAAAGAAATTGGCGTTCCACCGGAAGCAGTTTTGGTTTGTTCTACAGGGATCATCGGGCATGAACTGCCGATGCCAATAATTCGAGAGGGCATCCTACAACTTGTGAAATCTCTTGGAAACGAGCCGCAGCAGTTAGAGGATGCAACTCGGGCGACAATGACCACAGATACGTATCCTAAAATTGCCTCGCGCACGGTCAATTTGAATGTGGGGGTTGTGGTGCTGACCGGAATTGCCAAGNGGGCAGCGATGATTGCACCGAACATGGCGACGATGTTGGCAACAGTGGTAACCGATTTGCAGATGACAGGTGATTCCTGCGACGAGATGCTACGAATTGCAGTGAATCAATCTTTCAATCGTATTAGTGTCGAAGGTCACACCAGCACCAGCGATACCGTGTTAATGCTTGCCAACGGGGCTTCCGGGATTTCTTTGCAATCGCGAGCAGAAGCGGCGATATTTCAGGCTGCTCTGGATGAATTGTGCCTGGACTTAGCTCACCTGATTATTCGCGATGCCGAAGGGGCTGAGCATTTTATTGCGGTCGATGTTGAAGGAGCACGTTCGTTTGAAGAGGCTGAGAAAATTGCCAAAACGGTTGCAGATGACGTGCTCGTCAAAACGGCAGTCACTGGAAACGATCCCAACTGGGGCCGGATTATTTCTGCGTGTGGTCGAACCGGCTGCATCGATTCCGAGCAGGATGTGTCGCTGGCAATCAACAATTACGCGATCTTCAAAAAAGGCGTTCCGGTAGACTACGACGAAGAAATTGTCTCAGCAGCCATGAAAACCGGCGAAGTAACAATTGACATTACGCTAACCCTAGGCAAAGGCCGCTGGCGAGTCTGGACCTGCGACCTCACCCAGGAATACATCCGACTCAATTCAGAATACACAACGTAACTGGCAGGTGAGCCGGAGCAGTGATGGCCCTGGTGAGATTGTTTGAATAAGAGGAAATAACGTTCTCCCCCTTACCAAGAGGAGTTTGANGGGGACGAGTGAGTCAGTAGCCCGAGGCTGGTGGTAAACGGTTTGATTTTGATGAGTTATATTTATCTCTACTGTTGAATCCGAACCGTTGAATGGCTAGGTGAAATGGGATGGTGGAAATCTCAATATCAATTCCTCGGGTTGCTACGCAACACAGGCAACCCTGAACGGGATTGTCTGTGCTACCCATTTATTTGAAAGTCATANTGATGNGTAAGGACAAAAGTTTTGTCGACCTTCTTAGCCACCATCTTGTAAGTGTGGGATGCTCTGCTACGCCCTTGATTGTTGTCAGCGATAAGGATAATGAGTCGAGCCTGAAAAACCCACCGGGGTGATTGGATTGTGATTTTTTGAGGGAGTTTGGAAATTATTTGCCTCGGCTTGGGAGCGGGCGGATTTTTGTCAGGCGATTTGGTGCCAAACAGATTGATTTCGATGTAAATATCGACTGATCAGGTTCGCTGAGACCCAAAAAATCAGCGCAGCGACAAGGCCGCGCAGTAACTTGCGTAAATTGAAACCCGCTGCCGACAAAATCGCGTTGAGGGCATCTCCAGCCAGGCCCTTTAAAAAACAACGACCCATGCGGTGATCACTTTTTGTGTGACCGATGATCGGCTCGATTGCACTTCGCCGTTTGCGTCGGTTGCGTTTTGTGCGAGTGATGTTGCGGTTGCTGCTGCCCGCGATATGAACTTTCGCTTCGCCTTGGTAATCGTGACCGCGATAACCTTTGTCGACATACGCATCACGGATTTCAATTCCTGTGTTTACCTGGGCTGATTTCATCACGAGAGCTAATGTGTGTCCGTCGTACGGATTGTTTTTGCACAAGTCAACTCCCAAAATCCAGTTCTGGCGATTGCTCGTCGTGAGCGAAATCTTCTGACCAAATTCGTATCGTTGACGAGCCTTCCCTTTGCTGATGCAAACCACTTCCGGCTCGTGCAAACTGTAAATCTTGTTTCTGTCGGTTCGCTGCTGAGCATGTAATTGCTCGCATAAAACAAGCAGCTTTTCCAAGGAATCGTCTGGCTGAGGAACTTTTCGACGCAGATCTCGAAGCACTCGCCCCAGTCGTGTGCGAAGTTTTCGAAGTGCTCGGTGCATTCTTCGAAATTGCCTGGCGTGAGCATAACGCCCGACTTTGATCGCCAGTTTCTGAGCGACTCGCCGATAGTTCTGTCGCAGTTTGATGTCACGATCTTTGGCCGCTCGGCCCAATTTTAGAATCGCTTTGTGATACAACTTGGCGTCCGTAGGGTGTGCGATATTTTTCTCTTACACGGTGGTATCAACATTCACCTGGGTCAACTCCCGTGGACTGACATGCTTTTCTCGCACCGCCATGGAAATGGTTTCTTGCAGCAATACGATCATCTTCTGTTCGCCAATTCGATTTCTCCATTTGGTTAATGAGGTCGGATGCAAGGGGAGTTCGTGTTGCATCGTTTCCGGTCTTCTTTTCTGTTCTTTCAGCCCTCGGCGCAAAAATACTGCCAATACGGATTTTCAAGCCAACGAGCAAGC
>JAESQE010000166.1 GCA_016765335.1 Planctomycetaceae bacterium | reverse complement strand
TTGTTCACAGTTTGCTTGTTCACAGTTTGCTTGTTCACTGTCGAACTTGTTGCTGACGAAAATGAACCGGCACGCTCGCAGTCCAAGAAACAATTTCCGGCCAAGCTTCGCAATATTACGAAGCAATCGGTGCCACTGAATCTTCAGAAAACATTGTTTCTGGACTCGAAAGAAAAGTGCCTGTATCTGCAAGGGACCGTTGTGCTCAATGCTGGGTTACTCGAAATGCTTTGTTGCAAAGTACAAAGTAAAGAGCACGAATCGATTATTTCTGTCAACTGCAAAGCGTATCCGATTCATGCAGGCCTGCTGGCATTGAAGGCAAAACCTGGCAGTCCGGTCAGCTTTGAACCCGAGTACCAAGCCCCTTCCGGCGAGAAAATTGAGATCACTGTTTTTCATGTGAACGATCAAGGAAAGCTCGAACAGCAGGATGTTCGCAAATGGGTTCGAACCGTANCCCGGCGATACTTTATTGCTGAGCTTGCCCAGTTGCCCGAGGGTCTTGTAATTCCTGATGACTGCGAAATGAAATACGATCGCAGACGCAAAGAGCTGCTTCACTTTGGCACCTTAGACGCCAAAGAACTGAAACGTCTATTGGGACTTTCTCAAGAAAAAAATTATCACATTGCCCTGGAAACAATTCATAAGCAATCTCAGCCACAGCTTCTAAATGCAGACTGGGTTTTTGCGGGAAGCATATTTCAAAAAGACAACCAAACTGGCGAGCAGCGATATTTGGCAGAGATGGGCGATTACATCTGTGTTGCTAACTTCAGATCTGCAATGATCGATATCGCGAAGCCAAGCAGCGCATCGGATGCAGATCGTGGCTATGAGGCAAATAGCGACCTCGTCCCTCTCCCGGGAACACCCGTTATTTTAAAGCTACAAAGGTCCGTAGATTCAAAGCAGGTAAAGTAGGCAAAGAGCAAGAAGTAGGTTCGGTTTTCTGGTTCATGACTTTGGGAAGACTGCTCAAGCTTTTCTCTTTGGTCTCAATAAATCTGATACAACAGTTTTCTTATCCTAGGGGTTTAGCATCTTTTTCGTAACTGGATTAGCCGAGAACAGACAGTATGTCACGAACGATAAACTTGTTGCCGATTCCGCACGATGCGATCCTGAAGAGGCTGTCTAGTTGCCAAGTCCTATCATTCGGTCTGTCAGATCACTTACAAAACCTACAAATAAAACACCCATTGGCCTCAATCCAATGAACCTCAGGCGAACACAGTTGTTACGGTCAAAATAATAAACAGGTGTGATCGCGAAGAAGTGAAGATAACCAAGGCAAAGCTACAGTTATCTATTTGTGGTGTTGAGTGAAACGTGCAAGTCTTGTCACGGAAAACGAGAATTGTACGGTTTTTGATATAACCGAATGCAAACTGTAAGGGTAATTCTCATGATGAGAGATTATCAATCTTCCAAAAGTCAACCTGGAACCCGACGACGAAACCTCGCCGCAACCATGGTTGCAGGAGGACTGCTAGCATTTGTGTATTATAGTTACGAGCCAGTTTCTGCAGAAGATGGCCAACCCCAAAGAGTGGCCTCCGCTTCAACCATTGATCTTTCTGTTCCCATCACTGTTGCCTCCACAACAAACATTAACTCTGAAAGTGTTCCGAACCCTACAGGAACAAGCGATCTCCTAAGCACGGAAGTTGAACAGGGAAGAGAGCTTTCCAACCGATATGCAATTTTGTTTGCAATCAGCCAGCTGCAACGAGGCATCGAAAAGATCAGTGCCCATGAAAGCTACTCAGTCGTGTTTGAACGACTCGAACGCATCAACGGTGCAATGCAGGATCAACAACAAATCGAATTGAAGATGCGACATGCTCCATTTTCTGTTTATATGAAATGGAAAANTGGTGATAAAGGGCGGCAACTGCTTTACGCAGAGAACAAAAACAATGGTCGTATGCTGGTAAAACTGGGTGGCTTCAAGGGGCGATTCATCCCCACGGTGAAGCTGGAACCCCATGGTGCCCTGGCGATGGCAGAAACCCGTCACCCGATCACGCGAGCAGGGATTGCGAACATGGCACGAGAGCTTATTATTACTCGTGAAAAGGATCTCAAGATGAGCGAAATGCCAAACTGCACAATCACCGAAGGACTCAAGTACAATGATCGACCTTGCTACCAAATCGTTGTCGATTATCGTTCAGCAAAAGAGTCCGAAGTTTATCGCAAAACGATCACTATGATTGACGAAGAACANTCAATCCCCGTGTTTATCCAAAACTACACCTGGGCCACAGAGAACACTGTGAATGTTGAAGAAGAAACTTTGATTGAATGCTATTCATTCAAGGATATTCGATTTGACGAGAAGTTAAAAGAAGAGACTTGGGCCAATGGGAATTACCGAGTTTTTCGATAATACGCATTGGCAAATTTGAGCTTGGGGCAAGGCCCAAGCTCAAATAGAGGGAACCTCTATTAATTCAAAAAGACATTGCGAACGGAGAGTATACATTCTTGTCTGCCTTAAATTGAGGCCTAGTCAAACGAAACAGACACAGAATGTCTGTGCCCCAGTTTAACTAATAGAGATCCCCTTGAAATTGAGGCAAACCTGAATTGAAACAGCCCCCAGAGAGTTCTCTGGGGGCTGTTTTCGTTGATCACGTTCAAGTCGTCAACGGCTTACCATGCGAGCCGTTGACGCGAATGCGTATTACATTCGGTTGCAAATTGCTTGTGCCATTTCTTTGGTGCCCACTGCTGATGGATCATTACGATCTTTTTTCAGGTCGTAGGTCACATCTTTTCCTTCAGCGATGATGCTGGCAACTGCTTGATCCAGTTTTTGAGCTGCTTCCAATTCACCCAGATGTTCGAGCATCATTTTACCAGAGAGAATCAAAGCTGTCGGATTCACTTTGTTTAGACCAGCATATTTCGGAGCACTGCCGTGTGTGGCTTCGAAGATCGCAGAGTCTGGGCCAATATTCGCACCAGGAGCAACCCCGAGTCCACCAATCAGGCCAGCACACAAGTCGCTTAAGATGTCGCCGTACAAGTTCTGTGTCACAATCACATCATACAAATGAGGCTTGAGCACTAACTGCATGCACATGTTATCGATTAAACGTTCCATGTAAGACAAACCGCTTCCGTCTTTAACATTTCCGACCAGTTCTGCAGATGGTTTGACTCCTTGTGCCAGTTCATCCCACTCGAAGTCTGCACCGTAAGCCAAAGCCACTGCGCGTGATTCATCGTACCACAAGCCGTCTGTGTACTTCATGATATTTGCTTTGCAAACCGAAGTCACAGAGCTTCGTTTTGTACGGACTGCATAATCGAAAGCGTGATCGACAATGGCACGAGTCCCTTCACGACTGATCGGCTTAATGCTGATACCGGTTGTTTGCGGTGAAGTTCTGATCCCTTTGCCTTCAGCAAAATCGTTGATCATATTA
>JAESQE010000165.1 GCA_016765335.1 Planctomycetaceae bacterium | reverse complement strand
AGGGGGGAGAACCTCTATTGATTCAAATGGGGCACAGACATTCGGTGTCTGTTTCGTTTGACCATGCCTTAATTCAAGGCAGACAAGAATGTCTACCCTCCGCTCGCAATGTCTTTTTGAATTATTAAAGGTCCCCTACAATATTAACGTTGATATATCGGAACGTAGCCGTTGTCAAGTTGCAGAATTGTCGCATTAATGGCCGTTGTGTAGATGTCGCCAATATGCCCCTCTTTCCAAGCACCCGATGCGTTCTGCTTGGGAAGAATTTGCCGAGAAATATCTGCAAAATAGGCATCCCATTGCTTGGGATCGCGGTACATCACCTGTGAATAGTAATAGTGCATGTAGTGCCAATGCCCGAAGTTGTTGCCGGTTCCTTTGACATTGGGCCAGATATTATCCTGGCAAAATTCTAGCATTTTCTTCACATCGTCAGACTTATCATACTCTCCTGCACTATACATCGCAGCGACCGCAGCTGCGGTGATGGGCGGACGTGCCCCGCCACCCCGTATACTATATTGCACACCACCTTCTGGTGTTGTGCAATCTTTGATGTACTTTTTTGCTCGGGTGATAACTTCTTCAGGAACAGGGATACCTGCGTTTCGGCAAGCACGCAGCCCTTGAACTTGTGTAATACAGGTAGAGCCTTCGTCGAAATCTCCTCCATCTTTGGCTGAGACATATCCCCAACCACCTCGGCTTGTTTGAGCTTTTCCACTGAATTTGACCGCATTACCCAGCACGCGTTTCAAAGAGGTACGCCGTTCTGCCCGGTCTTCTTCCCCAAATACCTGAGAAAGGAACAGCATCGAGAAGCCGTGTCCGTAGGTGTAATGATAATCTTTTTCGTATCCAATCAGACCATTGGGTTGAGCCATATCAATCAAATAATCGACAGCAGATCGGACAGTTTTTGCGTACTTGCCCCGGCTGGCAGTCGAACCTTCACAAAGCAACGCGACACCAGCAAGAGCAGTCATCGCGACACGATACTGCCCGCCATTGGCTTCCCAGTAGCCTTGTCGTTTCTGGCTGCGGACCATGTAATCGAGAGCCCGTGTGACCGACAGCTTAATTTTGGGATCTTGCCTGCGGGCAAAAGCCTGTGGCCCCGTTGCCAACAGAACCCCTAGTCCAATCAAAGTTTCTCGTCGGGAATATTTCATTGATTACCTCGCAGAGGAACAGTTTGAGTACGGTTCGCTATTTGAAGACGCTTGCTATAATAGGCACTACACGAGCTATTCTATCAGAAACCTGTGCGAATATCGATGGGAAATCCGGGGAGACTGAATGCCTGGATAGAATCAGATCAACACACAATCACTTGGAAATTGGGGATGGAAGATGTCGCTGCACGAACAACTGATTGAAATACTGCGAGAACGAGCCTTGAAATTTGGCGATTTCACACTCGCATCGGGCCGAAAAGCAAAATATTACCTCGACAGCAAGCAGGTAACACTGCACGCAACGGGATTACGATCAGTGAGTCAAGCATTTTTGGATCTGCTTTCTGATTTAGACTACGATGCAGTCGGCGGCATGTCCATCGGAGCAGACCCGATTGTCGGAGGCATGATCACGATCGCTGCCCAGGAAAATCCCAATTTGGTCGGATTCATGGTCCGCAAAGAGTCCAAAGGGCATGGCACAAATCAATTTGTGGAAGGGCCTGTCGTACCCGGCATGAAAGTTGTGATTGTCGAAGATGTCGTCACCACGGGAGGAAGTGCTCTTCTGGCAGTTGATCGTATCCAGGATTTCGGCTGTGAAGTGATCTGCGTGGCTGGCATCATCGACCGGATGGAAGGCGGAGCTGCAAATTTCGCCAAAAGAAACCTGGAACACCGCTCCTTGCTAACAATCGAAGACTTTGGCATCGAGCCACCCACGGATTGCTGAGTGAATCCTATGTGTTGCAGTTCGTAGCGACTGCTATTGCGGACCACCATGTGCCATCAAGCCTCGCGTATCAGCGATTTTTCTTGACCCCGCGGCTTGTTTGCGAAACTTTTCTGAAGCAACGGGGTTTAATCTCTACCGGTGTTAGTAGGTTCAATTACCTGTTTTGAATTATCAAGAGGTTCGCTCATGAGGCAGATGAACATTTTCTCAAATCGTCTGAAGATCGTCACCTTATCTGTGATTGCTGTGTGCACACTTTTGCTGCCGAAAACCGCAGTTTTTGCGGATGAGCAAGGGGATCTGTTTGCGAAGCTCGACAAGAATAAGAATGATGTTCTTGAAGCGAGTGAAATTGGACCTGCTCAAAAAACTTTGTTCGAGCGACTCCTCAGACAGGGCGATGCGAATAAGGACGGAAAGATCAGCCTGCAGGAATTCAGACAGGCAACCACTCCCGAACCGAAGCAATCACTCGAAGAAAAATTGCGGCAAAATCAACGAGGGGCAAACACCAGAAAAAAAAACACGTTCAACCCCGAACAAATTTTTAGATTTCTCGACACAAACAAAAACGGCAAAATCACTCGGGCAGAGTTACCTGAGCGAGCCAGGCAACGGTTTGGGCAATTATTCGATAAGTTAAATAAAGAGGAAATCACAAAAGCAGAATTTCTTAAATCGATGAAGAATATGAGACCACAACCTGGCTTTGCTGGTGCAGGTAACCCTCAGCAGTTCTTCAAACGAATCGATAAAAACAAAGATCAGAAAATCACACTCGACGAAGTGCCACAAAATCTTCGCCCGTATTTTCAACGGATTTTTAAGCAAGCCAAAAAATCTCCTCAAGAAGGTCTCACAAAAGAAGACTTACAGAAATTCGGTCGCAAGCCCCAAGCCGGCAAGCCAAATAATTAATTCCAAAAGGGGACCGGGGCACAGACATTCCTGTCTGTTTCGTTTGAGACTGCCTTTGCTGGGAATTATCTCTTTCATTTGCCCAGAGGATCTCCTTGAACTACTTTGCACATGCATTGCCTTACTTTTCAGATCCCTACTTTATGGCTGGGACTGCGGCGCCTGATTGGCTTAGTGTCGCTGACCGGAAGGTGCGTGTTCGAAAACGTTTAATAGACAGCTACCTTGCAGATTCTGACAATAATGCTGCGATCAAAAATGCCTCGCTCAGAAATCACGAGCAGGATAATCCTGAACAGCAATATCAGGCGGTGGCTCGTGGTGCTCGCCAACACCTCGAAGATGATGATTGGTTTCATCGATTGCCCAGCTTTGCGGAAGTCAGTTTGCAACTTGCCCATGAATTTCGTGTCGCCATCGGTCCCGATGATGGATTCCGGGCTGGTTTTCTAGGACATATTGTGACTGAAATGCTGTTAGACCGCCTGTTAATTCAACAGGCTCCTCAGCTTTTGGATCGATATTACGAGATTCTCTCGGGGCTAGATGCAGAAAAAATCCAGCGGGGAGTCAATCAGGTAGCGACAAATCCGACCGAGAGACTGGCGATGCTCGTCCCCAGATTTATCGATGAGAAATTTTTGTATGACTATTTAGAGCTTCCAAAAATGCTCGTTCGCTTGAATCAAGTGCTCAAACGCGTCAAACTGCCTTTGCTGCCGGATCATATTGTCGATACGTTGGAAGCCTCCAATCAAATCGTCGAAGCCCGGCATCAGGAAATGTTGCCTGCGTTGGTACTCCAGGCAGTTCAAAGTGATGACTCCGATTCTTAACCAATTTGGTTTACGAGCCTCACGATCATCGATTCTTGGTTTTAAAAAGAAAGATTCCTCCCTGTGAAATACGGAATGAATATGTTGCTGTGGACTTCTGGAGTGACAGAAGAACATTTTCCATTGCTCGAACAAATCAAAAGCTGGGGGTACGATGGCGTCGAACTACCAATATTTGATTTCGATATCGCAGCCAATCAAAAAGTTGGCGAACAACTCAAGCAAGTTGGCCTGGAAGCAACCGCGGTAACAGTTTGTACGGCTGAAGAGAATCCAATTTCTCCGGATGCTTCTATCCGGGCAGCTGCACTGGTTCGCCTCAAGAAAGCCATTNATGCCTGCCAGGCCGCAGGTGCAACTCACTTATGCGGACCGATCCACTCGGCTTTAGGAGAGTTCACCGGCCAGGGCCGTACCGATGAAGAATGGGGCCGAGCGCAAGACATTCTGGCTCAAGCTGCTGACCACGCACAACAAGCCAACGTCACACTTGTTGTAGAATACCTGAATCGCTTCGAATGCTATTTCCTGAATAACGCAGAAGATTGCTCACGTTTCACTCGCGAAGTCAATCACCCGAATCTAAAAATGATGTACGATACTTTCCATGCGAACATCGAAGAAAAATCGATCTCTGGGGCACTGCAAGCCTGTAAAGATCAACTGGTGCATGTGCACATTTCAGAAAATGATCGCTCGACTCCCGGAGAAGGGGGCGTCAACTGGGATGCATCGTTCGCAGCCATTAAAGAAGTCGATTACGACGGCTGGTTTGTCATCGAAGCTTTCGGACTGGCGTTACCAGAACTGGCAGCCGCAACACGAATTTGGCGTCGCATGTATCCCAACGAAGAACACCTGGCCCGCAAAGGGTTAGAATTCATGAAGAGTCGCTGGGAAGCCCTGAGTTAAACCAAGTTGACAGCAATAATCAAAAAACACGAGTCCGTTTAAATTGGACTCGTGTTTTTTTGTGTGGTGGATTAGAACGTAGTATTGCAACTAGTGTAGTGTCTCATTCAGATAGGCACTTATCGAGGGCGGCTTTGGCTCGGGTTACTTTTTCTAGAATTTCATTTGCGGATTTCGTCCACTGATACTTTGTCGGATCGCGATTGTAGTGCTCAACATACTTTTCGATTTCTTGCACCAACTCCTTCACGCTACGGAATACGCCACGACGAATTCGCTTGGTCGTGATCTCGGCAAACCAACGCTCAATCATGTTTAGCCACGAACAACTTGTCGGCACAAAATGGATCTGAAAACGCGGATGACGTTTCAGCCACGCTTTCACTTTTGCATGATTATGCGTTGCGTAATTATCAACGATCAAATGTAAAGTCAACTCCGGTGGAGTCTGGCGATCAATCGTTTTTAAAAACTTGATCCATTCTTGATGTCGATGCTTCTGTTGACACTGAGTTACAATCGTGCCATCGGTAAGATTCAGAGCAGCAAACAAGGTGGTAGTTCCATTGCGTTTGTAATCGTGCGTCATCGTTTCGAGTCGACCGGGGAAAATCGGCAAACTCTTCTGAGTGCGATCTAACGCTTGTATTTGAGTCTTTTCGTCACACGAAAGAACCAACGCGTGCTCAGGTGGATTCAAATACAAGCCGACGACATCAACCAGTTTTTCGGCAAAGAGTGGATCGTTAGAAACTTTGAATGTTTTGATACGATGCGGCTTCAGTCCATTGTCTCGCCAGACTCGTTGCACGGTGGATCGACTCACACCGACCGCTTTTGCCATCGATCGTGTTGACCAGTGCGTTTCGGCAGGTGGTTTTTCCTGTGTTGTTTTTCGTATAATTGCCGCTTCTTTTTTCTCACGAACCGATGGTTTACGTCCCGAACGGGGAGCATCTTTTTCGAAGCCAGCGAGTCGTTGTTTATGGAACCGATTTCGCCAAGTTCCAACGGTTCGTCTAGTGCATCCCAGTTCGATGGCGATCTGTTTATTTTGCTTACCGTCTGCTGCTGCGAGAACAATTTTCGCTCTTTGGACGATCCTGTTTTCTGTTCGCCGTCCGCGTGCCCAGCGAGTTAATGTTGTTCGTTCTTCTTCACTCAATTTGATTGAAACTGCAATTCTCATCTGAATCCCCCTCCTTAGAAATCCAGACGCATTCCAATCAAAATAAGTTCCCACATTTGAGTGACATTACACTAGCGGCATAAGTTGTCGTAGGCTGGCTCAAGACCCAGCAGGTTTGATATAGGGGTATCTGTTGTTCCGTGTTTCGGTGATTTCGAAGCTGCATTGCTGGGTTCCGTAAAGACTTAACCCAGCCTACTAAACTATACCAACGAGTTCGATTATTGGTGGATCGGTTTGCGTCATCTGATGGTGTGAGATCAATGAGATGTTCGTTCAACGATCACCTGGGTTGGTGGGTTGACGATTCGGCGGTATACCCAAAAGCATGATCCTAAAAAGCACAAGTCACCAATCGCTGCGATCCCCGTTGGGGCCAACTGTGATGAAAAGTTTTCGTATAAGAACCTTCATTCCTCGACGGCGACCTGTTGGGTTGAATTCTTCCGTGGGATCAATATCGGCTGACGCGATATAACATACGCCAGACTGTAACGCTTCAATCGCGGCAACTGAAACCTTTCGCTTGACATCCTCCAGCAGGTAAAGTGAGCCGTCTATTACCGTTGACAGATAATACGAACTCTCGCTATCGGCTACCCAGACCCGAAGATCTTTAGAAGTTGCGAAACCTGAACTCTCATTAGAATTGGACATTCTCCTCTCCAGATTAATGTGCGAAATTCAGCTGGGAAACAACATTGACGATCACTGATGTGTTATTGGGCAAATAGAAGAGCTTGTCAATTCTTCTGAATATTAAAGGGAACTCCAGGGGCAAACCAGTGCTATTGTAATTAAAGAAGTTTTCCGATTATTCCGATAATTCTGATTATGAGACTAAGTATGGGGCAGAAATGAACAGGTTTTTCTGGTTTTCTCCCTTTGTTCTTCCACTTCATAACAAGATGGCAATGTCATGATCTTGCGAGTCGGTTTGCTTATTATATTCAGTTGCATCGTAATTGCACCGCAATGCCTTTTGTTTGCTCAGCAGCAGAGTTCTCCTATAATCAAGGTTTCGGATTCTCGGAATGCAGAAGCATTGATGGGGCCACATGAAATTCAGTTGCGGTTTGAGCAACTGGAAGTAGAGTTGAACCGACTGCGGGCGGAAAGAACAATTGTTCCTGCGAGTCACATAGGACAATTCGGAACGCATTCTTCGATAGAGCAATCTTCCGGTGAATTGCGAGACGATGAAATCTGCACCGAGTGTTCCGGGTTCTTTTTACGAGATTCGAAAGACGAATTTCCGACTGTCCAGGTTTCAGGGTTCATCCAAATTGATGCGGCCCGATTCAATCAATCAGCTACCAGTATCAATACTGTGGGCGACGCTAACGATGGAGCTGATTTTCGCAGAGCACGTTTGCTGGTCAAAGGCCATGTTGCTGAAAATGTTGCTTATATGGTTGAGTTCGATTTCGCATTTCCCGGTCGTCCCAGTTTCATGGATGTCTGGATGGAGGTAGAAGACTTGCCACTTTTGGGAAATTTACGAATTGGTCAATGGCGGCAACCATTTGGTNTGGACGAACTCACCAGCGTGAAAGAACTGACATTTCTTGAACGTGGCTTGCCTTTCGCGATGGCTCCATTTCGTCAAATTGGAATCGGGATTCACGATTCCAATAAACAGAACGGAACAACATGGGCTGTTTCGGCTTTTCGTTACCCTACCGATTCCTTTGGGGGAAACATTGGCGATGCAGGTGGGGTTTCCCTGGCTTCTCGAATTACCACGTTACTGTATGATGATGAAACCAACAAATCACTCATTCATCTCGGGGCTGACTACGCTTTCATCGAACCTTCCAACGATTCTTCCCGATTCAGAAACACCCCAGAAGTCTTCGGCTCGTTCCAACCGGGAGCAACCAATCCAGCCAATACAATTCCATTCTTTGCAGATACCAACGCGATCCCAACAAATAATTTTCAGTTAGTGAATTTGGAATTAGGTTTCCGCAAAGGTTCTCTTTCCGGTCAGTCAGAATGGCGACTGGCTCATGTTGAACAAGTGGGGGGATCATCCCCTAATTTTCAATCGGCCTATGGGCAAATTTCCTACATTCTGACAGGAGAAGTTAGACCGTACAATAAAAAAGGAGGCGTATTCGGACGCATTGTCCCCAAGAAACCATTCAAGCCAGGGGGCGGAATGGGAGCTTGGGAAACGGCTGCCAAATTTTCCTGGCTTGATCTGGATGATACGAACATCGCAGGTAATCAATTGAAGAACACGACGCTTGGTTTGAACTGGTACCTTAACAAACGAACTAAATTTCAGTTCAATTACATCTACTCAATCTTAGATGGAACCACAATCCCTCGAAGCAATACGAACATTGTTGCTGTCCGCGCCCAGATTGATTTCTAACAGGGACATCGCTGAGGTTCATCAAACTGCCTGATGTTTTTTCCCGTAGAGGCAACTGTAGCCACGCTTTTCTGGGCAGAATGGTTACAGTCAACAGTAAGCATTCGAGCTTATGCTGCGAAGCGTCCATGCCTGCCGGCACAAGATGAACGCGCCATTCGGTTTCTCTGTTTATCTGGCGGCAAAGTCATCATCGACTATCAGTCGGGGAGGCCATCCCGGTTAGCCTTTCGTTTGACTGAAAGTCTACCCAAAAACAAAGCACACGGCGCGTTTATCTTGTTGCTTCGAAACCCTTCGCACAAAGCAGTCGGGTTTCCCTGTGTTGTCAGGCAGGAGCCAGGGAGCGAAGTAAGGCTACCTTTAAGCCGTTTCGATTGCACGAATATTCCGTAACTTACCCTTCTGCTAAAGCAGAAACTCCAACAGATCTGATTCGGATCACTATTGAGTTGTCTCTATTCTCAAAATACCGCTTGACAAAATCTCCCAGGCTGTCTACTGTACTGCTCCAACTGGTACAGTAAGGTTGTCTCATGAATATTCAAGTAAATATTGTTCTCGGAAGCGACGTGCCGATTTATCGGCAAATTGTCGAGCAGGTGAAGCACGCCGTTGCGACCGGTGCGTTATCTGAAGGGGATACGCTGCCCAGCATTCGTGCATTGGCGAATCGGCTGGTTGTGAATCACAACACCGTTGCTAAGGCTTACAACCTGCTGGTGCAGGATGGCATCGCAAGATCTGAAAAAGGTCGTGGGCTATTTATCACGGCTCCTCGCAATCTTTATTCCCAAGAAGAATTACGCAGACGGTTTGATGAAGCTGCGGATCGCTTTGTGGGGGATGTGCTGATGCTCGGTTTTAAGAAGTCGGAAATTGTCGCTGCGATTCAATCGCGACTTGCTGAAGTGACTATTTTGAAAGATTGAATCATTCTTCTTGTATGCTTTTTTCTATAGAAAGATTTTACAACTTTGTTTCTTGTGAAAATTTAATTAACCACAGAGACGCAGAAATCACAGAGGAGTAAATAATGAACTCCTGAAAATTATCAAACTTAATTGAACAGAGATGCGACCGGCTTTGATACGAATTATTATTCAGTTTATCACTTAATTATTTTACTTAGAAAACAAGATCACACTGACAATTTATAGAAGAGGATTTGTAAGTGCTGAATTTCTGNTGGCCTGGTCATCGGTAACTTTCTCCGTGTCCTCTGCGTCTGAGTGGTTAATCTTTATCNATCTCTANATAGCGGTGCAAAAGTTTGAATCATGTCTGAATATGTCATCGAAACAAAAAATCTGACTCGCTACTTCGGCTCCAAAGCTGCGGTCAAGCAGTTGAATTTGCGGATACCCAAAGGGGGCGTCTTTGCCTTTTTGGGGCGCAACGGAGCAGGGAAGACAACGACAATCCGGATGCTGCTCGGCTTCATGGCTCCTACACGAGGCAGTTCGACGGTCCTGGGGAAGGACAGTCAGAAATTGACGCCGGCTGACCGTGCAAGAATTGCGTATGTTGCAGAAGGTCACTTCATTTATGGCTGGATGAAAATACGCGAACTCGAAGCTTTGCAGTCAAGTTCTGCCGTTCGTTGGAATCGAGATTTATTTCGTACCGTGATCGAGCATTTCGGTTTGAAAGAAAACATGAAAGCGAAATCGCTGTCTCGCGGTCAACGGGCAGGGGTATGCCTGGCGTTGGCACTGGCTCCAGAACCTGAGCTACTCATTTTGGATGATCCAACTTTGGGGCTGGATCCTGTTGCGAGACGTTCGTTAGTCGAAGCGATGTTAATGGTCACACAAAACCGGGATCGCACGATTCTGTTTAGTTCGCATCAAATGGATGATGTCGAACGGGTCGCAGATTGGATTGCGATTATGGATGAGGGGGAGTTGAGTGTTTGTTGCTCGCCGGACGAATTTCTGAGTCGCCTGAGTCGCTGGGTGCTTCGTTTTCCGGATGATGTGCCTCCGGTTCCGGAATTTCCACAGCTCGTGCATGCAATGCGTTATCCGAATGAACTGCATCTCACGATTGCTAATCACGACGAGAAAACACGGGAACTGCTTGCCGGGCTGAACCCGAAAAGTATTGAAGAAGCAAAAGTGAGCTTGGAAAACGGCGTCATCGATTACTTAAGTGGCAACAGCCGCGTGGTATCGCTCTTACAAAATGCGGGAGGTGTGGTATGAAGCAACTACTCTGGAAAGAACTACGCGAAAACATCAAATGGGGCCTGCTCGGGTTTTTGTTTGTGTACTTTATGCTGTGTTTCGCCTATGTGGGACATGGATTCTTTTTTGAGTCGCAAGATACGCTCTCTTTCTTTTCGTGCATGGCAGCATTTTTGGGGCTTGCTTTGGGGTTGGTACAGATCTTTTCAGAGTCTGCCCCTGATCGTTGGGCATTTTTGATGCACCGTCCAGCTTCAGCAAGACAAATCGTTTTGAGTAAAGCGATTGTTGGAATTAGTTTATTGGTTGTGATTTGGCTGCTTGTGGTTGTTCTGGTCATGTTTCAGTTAGTCAGTTTGCAGCAACTGATCTATCCCATGTATTGGTTTCGTCCGATCCCTGCTTTTGTTGCAATTCTGGTGGGAATTCCAGCTTATCTTTCCGGGTTAATGTTCATCATCTGGAAGCCTCGCTGGAAGTTTGCCCGTTTCCTTTTCTTGGGGTTTATTGGTGCTTACGCTTGCATGAGAAGTCTATCGATGACTTCGCTTACCTGGAATTTTCTTTGGGTGATGGTTCTTGGTGACTTGCTGGTCTCAGCATGTTTATTGGTTACAGTTCTAAATGTGTTTCAAAAGAGCGGAGAGCAGCCCAGGGCAACCTGGATACCCCGGCTGGTGACATTAACTTGCACCTCTACCGGGGCGTTAATTCTATTGGTAGCATCCTATGCGTTTCTCTCTCAAATGGCTCCCACTTATGATACAAGCCCAACTCAAATTAGATTGCAAATTGGTTCAAATGGTGAGTTCTACCGTGTCGCTGAACAATACGACAGAAAGGAACAGAAAAACTTTGTAGTGGAAATATCGAATATCTATGCCCCTGAAGATAAACCATTTCAGGAGCAAATTGAAAAGCATCAGTTGAAGAGAAATGACTCCAGATTGGAGGCTCTGTTTGCCAAGCCTGTAAAGCGAGATACGATCATTAGTCCTTATTCGGGAGTCTCACCGGACGGTGTGTTTCGATATGGAAGGCATCAGCGTTTCAAGCTTGAGAAATCACCGGGGTTCCTGACGATTTCAGATCATGAAGGATTGCTTATGGAATATGGAACACCGGAATTTAGAAACCGTTTTGTTATGACTGCTCGTGTGGGAAAAAATGGTTACTCAAAACCGTATGATCCTCAGCCGGAGAGTTTTGGAAGAATTCTTACTGTTGATCAGGCCGGTTCGTTCATTGATGAATACCGAAATGGTGAGTTTTATTCTCAAAATTATCATGTGTATGACAGGTGCTTGCTGGTTTGTGCGGATGCCATTTACAAAATTATTCCTAAGGATAGATCTGTCGAGAAAGTATATTCTGCGCCGGAAGGCGAACCGATTCTTAATGTCGGGCATTGTGCAGATGATGATCAACCTATTTTTGTCATTGAGCATGCAAGATCTCTGCGGGTGTTTAATGCGATTGCAGAAAAAGTCAATGGGGTAGTCGAAGGCAACAACCACCCTAGTTATCGTCAGGCCAGTTTGTTGATGCCAGGTAAAGAAATTGGCTTAATTCAAAAAGTGGGGCCCTTGAAGGATGCCAGGCTATATGTCAGTCATCAGCTGGTTTATTTGCCAAAGAAAAATTCATTGATGTTTACGAAGTATAGGCAGGACTCGGCAGTGCGTATTGTTGAGATTGCTATTGATGGAACGGTTGCTTCTGCACAAATTCTTGGTCGCAGAGAGCTTCGCCTTGGAACTTTTGATATTGAGAAATCGATTCTCACCAAGCTTCTTATGTTTATCATTCCGGCAGCCTATACCATCTTTTGTGTTGTGTATGTTGGGGTAATGCAAGTTTGGTCAGGGACATTGGTGGAGTCTCTTCAAAAAGAGTGGTTAATCTCTACGATTTATCTCCTCTATTTTATAGCCTATAATCTTGGCGGCCAATGGTATTGCAGGCGTTGTCGGTTTGATCGACAGCAAACTCGGCGTTGTTTCTGGGCGACGTTATTACTTGGTCCGGCGGGTTTGATTGCTTTTTGGGTGATTGAGGAGCCGCCGCATTTGGAGCCGTGTGAAGAGTGTGGAAAGTTGATGTCGGTTCGCTTTGATGTTTGCCCAGCTTGTGGCGCATCCCGCGGCGATCTTCCGCAAAGTGATCGGAACATTATTGCGGAGGAGTTAACGCTTGTTAAAGCTGAGGGCATCAGTTCGCAGCATCCCTCGCAAGTTGTGCCTTCGTGAGGGGCGTGAATAAAATTAGCCACGGATGGACACAGATGAAACACGGATTTTTGCAGGCTGGATCAAGACCCAGCAGAGCGAAGTTGGGTGCCACTGCCTGGCTTGTCCAGCAGTGTGGTCGCGGCAGAAGATTTTTCGCATTATTAAGACAACCGGACGTTAAATGCTGACTCTGCTTTATAAGAATCGCAGTCGTGGATCGCACTGCTGGGCAAGCCAGACAGTGGCACCCCATTTGGATTGAAAATGAATTACAATCCGGCGGGTGGCCCAGCCAATTTTGGCTGGATTGTGGGCGTTCAGAACTCACTCGCTGGCGCTTCGGGCTTTTATTGAAGCTGGTGTTAGCGTTTGATGCGTAGGTTGATGGAGTTGCCGCTTTGGTTTGCGTTGCGCAGGGCTGCGGGGGCCGTTGAGGAAGCTGGTTGGATCGTTGAATCCTTCAGGCCGGAGCTGCCTTTGAGGTAACCGCTGACGCCGAGCAGTTCTGGGTGGCGTGCGATTTTGTCGCTGAAGACTTGCATGTCCTGCACAATCGGTTCCAGATTCGAAAGTAGCGAAGCGAGCGATGCAGAGGAAAGTTGTAAGTTACGATACAGCTGCGGATCGGTGGCGAGTTTTTGGAGTGATCCTTCTCCCTGATTCAGTTGAGTGCTGAATTTGTCGAGTTCTGACAACGCATGATTGAGCTGTGTGAGGCCGGTATCGAATTTCGTCATGAGTTGATTGGAGTTATCTGCGAGCGGTTGTGTTGCGACCCGCAGATTTTCCATCGTGGTCCCCATCGTATCGACTGCTTTTTTGGTTGATGCGATTGTTTGTGAGGTTTGTTGGATCAACGATTCAGTTTGTTGCATCAATCGTGGTAAAGCTTGCATTGATTGCTTGATGGAAGCTTGCAGTTCGGGGTCAGCTACAATTTTGTTGGCTTGGTCCAATGTGATTGAAGCTTTGCGCATCGTCGAAGTGAGTTCATTGAGGGCTGAGCCGGCTTGTTCGATCATTTGATCGAGCGAACCTTGTTTGGTGGTGATCAATGAGTTCACATTGTGTCCGACCAGTTTCCATTCCTGGCTGGTTTGCTCAAAGGCTTCCAGGGTGGAGTCGAGTCGCGATTCGATCCGTTGCACAATGGCGAGTGGATCTTGAGGGACTTTTCCTTCGAGAATGTCGCCTTCTTTGTAGAATTCTGAACTCAGTCCAAGTGTAAATTCAATATGCGATTCCCCTAGCAATGTATTCACAACGTGAGGCTGGGAATCATTCGAGATTTGGTGCTTGCTTTTCAGTTCAAGCAGTACAAAAATTTTCCTTTGATCCCGGTCGATTGTTACGTCTTTGACGATGCCAATTGGAATGCCGCTTTGTCGAACAGGTGTGCCTGGCTGGATGCCGGAAATCTCTTCGAAGTGGACTGCAACCATGTAGCGAGGCTGAAGGTAACGTTCGAGCTTGCCAAACTGAAACGTCAAGCCGATCCCGATGACCGTTGCGAGGATCACGAATAAACCGACTCGAAATTGATATTTACTGTTGGACATTTTTAGGGAAATCCCAGGACGAAATGATTTGATGCTGGATCAAATCGCTGAGTAGTTTTATTTGGTAAAAATGGAAGGGGCGTATTGTTACGCAGTTGCTAATTCCTGTAAACGCCGAGTTGCATCCCCGTGTACAAAGGAGTAGACCCTTTCGTCTTGAGAAGAGAAAGCTTGTTCGGGCGTGCCTTCAAAAATGATTTGGGACTGTCCAGGCTGGAGTTTTTCAATGGGGTACAGCATGACAACGCGGTCTGCGACTTTTTGAACAGTATGCATATCGTGGGTGACAATAATGCTGATCACGGGTCTGCGTTGCCTGGTGGTGATAATCAGTTCGTTGATGACGTCACTCATGACGGGGTCTAGCCCGGTGGTCGGTTCGTCGTAGACAATAATTTCTGGCGCGAGGGCGAGTGCGCGGGCCAGTCCAACTCGTTTGCGCATTCCGCCAGAAAGTTCGGATGGTTTTTTACGTCCGACATCATTAGTTAATCCGACATCATGAATTCGAGAATGCACGATGTCGCGGACGACCTTTTCTTTCAGGTCGGTATTCTGATGTAACCCGAAGGCGATGTTTTCGTACACGGTCATGCTGTCGAACAGTGCAGCTGATTGAAACAGATAACCGATTTTGAGCCGTTGTCTCATTTTTTCCTCTGGAGGAATCGCGGCCACATTTCTGTCTTGCCAAAAAACTTCTCCAAAGGTTGGTTCAAGCATTCCGCCCAACAGTTTGGAGGTGACGCTTTTTCCGCATCCACTTTCGCCAATTAAAACCAGCGTTTCCCCCGGAAAAACTTGCAGGTTGATATCGCGCAGGACTTTCTGATTGCCGAATTGGCAGGAAACATGTTTCAATTCTAGTGCGGGAACAGACATTTTATTCTGACGTGATGTGATTTCTTTTTGTGAGCGACAAGGCGCTAGCCGTCGGTGTTATGTTTTACCTGAGGTGGATCATTAGTCGTTTACCGATGACCGGCGGCTAGCGCCTTGCCGCTTACAAAAAATTGAACTCAGACAGTAATTGTTCGAACGATCCTAACTCCCCCTTCGTAAGGGGGAGAACCAATTGATTGAGGCTGCCTTATCCGTAAATCCATTGAGAAATTTGTGAGAGAAGTACGCCTGACAGGAAATCGAGAAGTAAAATCAACACAAAGGAAAACACGAAAGTTTGCGTTGCAGCGGTGCCTACTCCTTCTGCTCCTGCTCGGGCATGGAAACCTCGATGACAAGCCACGAGCGCAATGGCTGCTCCGAACAAGACGCTTTTTATGATTCCAGAATAAACATCGAACAATGTGACAAACTCGTAGGTATGCATCCAGTAGTAGTAACTATTGACTTCCAAAACGTAAGTCGAAAAGATCCAGCTGGCGTAAATACCTGCCCCATCTGCGATGATCGTGAGAAGCGGAATGAGTAAAACACACCCCAGAAATCGTGGAACAACCAGATATTGTATTGGGTTTGCTCCGAGAGCTTCCAGGGCGTCTATTTGTTCGGTGACCCGCATCGTGCCTAGCTCTGCTGCGATGGCGCTACCAACTCGACCAGCGAGCATTGTGGCTGCTAAAACGGGGCCTAATTCTTTAACAAGCGTTAAGTTAACGACTGCACCAAGTTGCGATTCCAGGTGCATGACACGTAACTGATCGTAGGACTGGACAGCCAAGACCATCCCAATAAAGGCGCCCGTGATCACGACAACAGGTAAGCTGAGCACGCCAATTTGGTAGAGACTGGGCCAGATGACAGAGGATCGAGGCCAGCGAGAAAAGACCCAGCTGAGTGTCAGGTAGGTAAAGAGCGCAAAGTCCCCAGCTGCTTCCACGGGACGTATAATCATCTCGCCAAGCCAATAAATTGGAGTCGAATGCATCTTGCCTACTGACAACTTGTGTACCACTTCAGTGTTAGCGGAATGTGTATAAGCCAGTAGGTTAATGGTTTTCTGAAAGTGTGGGGAGGGGAATATTCCAAGAGAATCTGAAGGGAATTTGCCAAGGACATTTGACGTTACCTCTGCATTTGATTACTGTTACGTTCCTGCTGAACGGGATTTTAGTCCTGACAGGTAAATAAGAGAGATCATAATATTCGACTGTTTCTCTTAACTATTTATTGTTTAAAGAGTTACGAAGATCATTTACTGGGAAAACCATGCCACGTACTGAAAGTGACCGCGAGTTATCACGCAAACGAATCCGACGCGCCAAATTGTCAAAATTGCGACTTAGCTACAGCAAGGCAAAAACTGAAAGCGAAAAAGAAGCAATTCGAGAAAAAGGTCGCAAGGTTAGCCCGTTTGCCGAGTTCGAATAGAACTGTCAGGCGAGTTGAGGCCACCTGAAATATCGTTGAAAACTTCTGCTGATAGTTGGTGATCCAACTTTTGCAGAGGTTTTTCTGTGCGCCCATGTAAAATCGCAAAGCTACGATCTGTTTTTATATCGTAATTTCCTGTTGCGTTCCCATCTATTGATGCAATATGTTGAGCATGTATTTGTCAAGGGAACCTCTAACAAATTGGTTCTCCCCCTTACGAAGGGGGAGTTAGAGGGGGTTTTTGAACTGTTTTTTATAAGCAAACTCTATTCGAGAACCTCTGGGATTCAATTAATAGAGGTTCCCTTAATCAACCCGCCAACCTTATTCTAGTAAGCCTTATGTCTTGGACTCCCAAACTACAGTACGCTTCCCGAAGCGATCTTGGCATGAAGCGTCAAAACAATGAAGACGCTTTTGCGATCGCTTTGTGCCCAGAGGATGAGATGTGGTTTACTCGTGGGCATCTGTTTGTGATTGCAGATGGAATGGGTGGGCACGAAGTTGGGGAATTGGCCAGTAAAACTGCCATCGATACCGTCAGGCATGTTTACTTCAAGTCGTCGCTTGAAAATGCGGGGGAAGCTCTGCACGAAGCGATGAGCGAAGCCAATGCAGCGATCTACGATATTGGAACCAAAAACCGCGACTTCAAACGCATGGGGACAACTTGTTCGTCATTGATTCTTTGTGCAGAAGGTTTTCTCATCGGGCACGTTGGCGACAGCAGAGTTTACCGGGTGCGTGATGAGCGAATCGATCAGCTTTCGTTTGACCATACCGTTGCATCTGAGCACAAGTTACGCAGTCGCTCTGGTGGATCTGCTTCTAATATTGACCCGGAAAAATATGGTCATGTTCTCACGCGATGTCTAGGCCCCGAGCCAACAGTCAAGGTGGATACCGAAGGGCCTTTCGATTATTTGCCGGGAGATGTTTTTGTCCTTTGTTCTGATGGGGTCACCAAATATCTTGCCGATGCAGAGATCGGTTTGATTGCTAAATCGCTTCCCGCGACAGATGCAGTGAAGTTGATTGTCAATCTTGCAAACGTGCGAGGCGGGGCTGACAATTCAACCGTGATTATCGTTCGTGTCAGTAATCCGGATGGACAAAAAATAAAACCTGCGCCCAAAGAATCACCTTTATCTTCCCTGCAACCCAAATGGGTTCAGCCACTACTTCTGGCCTTTGCGTTTGTCTGTTTTCTTGTCGCAGGGGTTCTCTCTTATCAGCAATGGGCGATTCCAGCTGCGGGGTTGGGAATCCTTGGTGCGATTATTGTTCTCGTGGCTTTTCGGGTGGGACGTGATCGCGTTCGTATGATTAGTGGCTCAACACGTGAGAACGACGAGGAGCCTTCGACGATATTCTTCAGGCCGTATCGCACAGCTGCGGTAAGATTTACGCAAGGCTTTCTGGAACAGATGCGAGCTGCGAATCAAAAGCAATTAGCAATCGCAAAAAAGAATGGCTGGAAGTTCAGCCAGCAAGATTACGATGCCACGATGGCAAAAGCTGAACAAGCCTGCTCAGAGAAAAAATACCGGGTTGCATTACAAGAGTGGGCCAACGCCATTGACATTCTCGCTGCTGGTATCGTTCGCTAGTGGATGCTTGGCTATTCTTCTTCGAATAATTCGTTGATTCGCTTTTCCCAGTGTTTCAAGTCTTCATCGCTTGTTGGTGTTTCGGAATTGAGCTGGGCGTTTAGAGGGAGATCTTCTGCGGGGTATTCGAAGCTTTGCAGCTGCGAACTTTTGCTTGTTCTTGATGCGTCCGGTTGATCAGTACGGCTTTGGAGATACTCGAAAAAGTCTTCGCTGTCGATTGGCTTTGCTTTTCTTGTTCTCGCTGCTTTGTGCAGGCGATGATCAGACGAAACAACGGTGACTTGCTTGGCAGCGGAATGTTTGCGGATCAGCTCTTCGATACAGGTGTCTGCATCGGGGTAATTAACCGCGTTGATGATGGTCATTTCCGCGAAGAATTCTTCGCAGAGGATATCGCTTTTCGGTTGATGGACATCGAACACGATTGTGGTGTTGGCTCGCTCCCGGTCCGTCAGATGACTTTCAAGATAGTGCAGTAAGTNCTTGCGAGAACGCCCCAACGTAGCGGGTCCAACATGCCTGGGGATCATGCCGGCTGCATGCAGAAAATTGTAACCATCGATAATGAAGAACTGTTGAGGCATGGGAATAGGAGTTAGGCGTTAGGCGTTAGGAGTTAGGAGTTAGGCGTTAGGAGTTAGGCGTTAGGCGTTAGGAGTTAGGAGTTAGGAGTTAGGAGTTAGGAGTTAGGAGTTAGGNGTTAGGAGTTAGGGATTAGGGNTTAGGCGTTAGGATTTTTGTTGGAAGTTGGTCATGGCGAGGTGCATGTTAACTCGTTATTTGATTCGTGTCCAAGATATTGTTTTGAGGCTGTTTCACCGGCAAGATGAATTGAGTTACAGTCGTTGAGTACATATACTGATGACTTCTTCTGTTTCCTTGTCCTACTTGCCTCAAGGGGGGAACTCTGGTGTCAGACTCCATAGTTATCGAACTTCAACAACAGGCCAGTGATGGCAACTGTCCTGTGGACGAATTGCTTCGCAAAGCTCTGATTGTTTCAACGAAACTTCAAATTTCAGATTTCAAAGAGTTGATTGATAACGAACTGACCGGCTATCAATCAACTGCAGAAGTTCCTGAGTATCGAGTCATATGTGCCAGTATAAAAGCGATAAATCCGGTCACCGGACAAAAGATGCCATTGCACTTTGAATCTGCACAGGATGAAGAACGGTTCTCCAGCTTCCCTGCAAGGCAGAGTGATGCAGATATACAGAATCTCACTGACGGAGACAAATCGACACTTCATTGCCCACTTACTCCCCAAGAGAAGCAGTGCTTGATGAGGCAGATGACCACTCCCGTCCCTTTTGAATGTCAACGCTTGGTGTCTGCATCATCTCTCGTCGCGATCTTAAATGCTGTTCGTAACATCATTCTAAAGTGGTCCTTGCGATTGGAGGAACAAGGCATTCTTGGAGAAGGAATGAAATTCACGCCCGAAGAAAAGGAAATTGCGATGACCAGCCAGAATATTCATATCGGTAGCTTTCAGGGAGTCTTAGGTGATGTCAACGAAAGTACGGTTACCCAAGCGCTGACCATGTCCGTGAAAGCCGGTGACTTAAACAGTCTTCAGCAAAAGTTCGCGGAAGCTGGTATCTCACAGGAGGATCTTCAAGAACTGAAGTTAGCTCTCGAAACCGACCCGGAACCGAAGACGTCATCAGAGTTTGGCCCCAAAGTAAGTGCCTGGGTTGGAAGCATAATGACAAAAGCCGTAAGTGGATCTTGTAAACTCACCGTTGACACGGTCGCAAAACTGATCCCGGCTGCCATTGCTGCGTATTACGATTTGCCTAGCTGACTATGCAACAAAAGAAGAAGTGCGAAAAAAGTAGCGATAAAATAAGTTGGCTGGGGCTTGACCAAGCCAACTGTCTTGGGAACGAGGGGTTTGAAATCCCCTCTAACTCCCCCCTCGTAAGGGGGAGTTAGAGGTTCCCTTATTTTCCTAACGCCTAACGCCTATCGACTAATTCCTAACGCCTACTTCGTCGAGCCTGAAAAACTCTTTTGGAACTAGCACGTTGGGGTGGTGGCTGGGGATCTAGGTGTTAAGATTTGCAAGGTTTTTGTCTGTTCGTCTTTGAAACCTTGCAATTTGAGTCACGTATGAAGCCCAAATCTCCCTCTGGAAAATCTCAGTTTCAGCTCTTTCAAGCTCACTTTGATCAAATTCTTAATCACGACCATCCGTTGATTTTACTCGCAAATAAAATTGACTGGTTGCGTTTTGAGACAGAGCTGGAAGACTGCTACTGCCCCGATAATGGAGATCCGGCATTGCCTACGCGATTACTTGTGGGACTGCATTATCTCAAGCATGCGTTCAATGAATCGGA
>JAESQE010000164.1 GCA_016765335.1 Planctomycetaceae bacterium | reverse complement strand
CGAAGAAACGCAATATCAATTATTTGGGCTACAAGAATCATGTCAGCGTCGATGCAAAACACAAATTCATCCGGCGTGATGAAGTGACCAGTGCTTCGGTTCACGACAGCCAGGTGATCAAGCTGCTGCTGGATAAAAGCAATTGTGATGGCGAAGTTTACGCAGACAGTACTTACGCCAGCGAAGCGATCTCGAATAATTTGAGTCGCTATGTGATGTTATTGGCGAATGAATGAGAAAAGGAGAATAAGAGCGAAAGATCGCTCTTATTGCTCGAAGAACTCAACATTTAACGAAGTCAAGCCAAAGGAATCTTGACTCAAACCAGAATTCAACTGACAATTTCAAAATAAAGGCCCCCCAAATAATTTAGAGGATCAAATTATTGATTATTAGAGGTACCCTTAAAATGCCAACCTACTATATGAGAAAATTGTAACGCATCAAGGTGACTTTGCGAACAAAAATGCGTTTTATGACCAGAGGGAGATTAAAGCTATAATTAGCATCGTGCCATTAAACAGAGCGTGGGCAACCACGATCGCCAGGTAACTTTGCCTGCAAATCAAACACCACCCCAAGGCCAACGATAATGGAAGCAGTTGCAAAGCATTTGCAAATCCATGGGCTAAAGCGAAGCAAACGGAAACTATGATCCAGGCGCTGACGCGGCTTAGCTGTCTCTGATTGATCAATCCATTAAGAAGCAATACCCGAAACAAAAACTCTTCCACCAACGGGGCAACCAGAACAGCTGTGACTGCGATGCCAATCTGCAAGTCGATTCCCCCCTCTTTTAGCGATTGCAATAAAGGGTGAACGTCTTCAGGGGTTTTCCAGAGACTCGAAATCAACCCCAGCAGCAACGTCCACGGCATAACCAGCAGCATTAGTTCTGCTCCGGCTTGCAGTTCTGTCTTCCAGTGCTTGACCCGAAAATAGTCGATAAATTTCCCCGACTCTGGAGAGATTACCCAGAGCAGCACAAGAAAGCCTCCAATCCCAAATAGAAGCACTGCATTGGTTATCAGCACATCCAAATCTGGAAGCGAAGCATGGGCTGGCTGCGGTAGTAAATCGTTTATTAAAGTATTGATCAGTTGAAAGGCAATCCAAAGCCCAGCCAGCAAAACCGGAGGCGAAGGCGGAGTACTCTTGGGATCGCTTGGTGCGGTCTGACGAAAGCAGACTGGTACACGTCCGGCTTGCCCCTTGAATAAAGGCAGCAACCAACGAAGGCACAAAGAGATTCCTACAAAGCAAATCCCCAAAGCAATAAAACTGGCAACTAACAGCCCTGTACCTACTTCATCTGGAAGATTTCCAGAAATTTCCGAAAGTAAACCCAGCATATAATTTTCCTAAGCAGACACAGTCAAGCATCTGCTCATTAAGGAGATCCGTCTTCTAGTATAACGACATCAATGAGAAAGAAATCGTACTAAATAGTTGCTCGAATTGAAAACGTACAAATGAGTCGGCCCTGAATAAATCTGAGATCTTGTCAGATGAGTGCTACTCGGTAAGACCTACAGCAGCCCCAGGGCTGCTCAGAAGTTTGGTTTGCCTATTTGGGTGAAGAAGCGTTGGGGATTCCAAGCGTTTTTACGTAAAGATTCAGCGATTTTACCGATTTCCTGACTGCGAAGCCAGTTTATTGTCAAGTTTCGAATTGCTGCAAGAACTTGTCGAGCATTTCCGCTTCGCACTCGGCAACGGTCTTCGCCAAACGTTTCGTCGCGCACCCAGTACAGGCGATTTTCAATTCCCCAGTGACTACGATACCATTTCAAAAGTGTTTGAATCCAGTCACGAATGGCTTGTTCAAATTCTTCTGGATCAATCATTTCAAGAAGGGTTGAATAAGTGTTCGCGCAAGATGGCGTTCGTTTGAAACCGAGCCAATGAAAGGTGCTCGGATCAAGTTGCCGAACCCACGATGCGATCATTCGCATACTGTGGATTCCGCAAAGTGTTCCGCAAATAATAGCCGCCAGCATGGCGTCGAAAGAGTGGCGATGTCCCTGTCGCCCGCGTGGGTCGGTGACCTGTTCCAAGATAGAAAACAGGTCGCACGAATTGGCGGGTTGCATTGTAAAATCTCCCAGAGTTTGCAAAAGTTGGACTCCGTTTTGTAAATTGGCACAAAAACACCGACGAAATCAGACGGTATTCCCTCTGCAAACTTACTAGGCACATCCAATGCCAAATTCTGAGCAACCCTGGAATAGAGGTTCCCTGTATTGGTTTCTTTCTAAAGTTCCTGTATGATCCCTCGAACCTGAAAGCGGTCTGATTGCTCTGTTTGAACACACGGCAATGAGAATCACAGGCTCCAGGGGCTGTAGCTCAATCGGTTAGAGCAGCGAACTCATAATTCGTTGGTTCTCGGTTCAAGTCCGAGCAGCCCCACTTATAACTTATTCCCCAGTAACGACTTGCGACTGACTGGCAATATTCCCCGATGCTTGATTTAAGGGGATGTTAGCTAAAGTGTTAGCTACGACCTGCCTCAACCGCTTTATGGTCGCCTTTGCATCTTCGCCTACATAGAACTGCATCGTTGTTGAAATCTCCCGATGCCTCATCAGTTCTTTCAGTTCAGCTGGCATTATCAACTTTGACCAGCGAAGCCCGAAAGCCCTACGCAAATCATGAGCGGATGCGTATTTCAATTTGCCAGTTGTCGTCGCAGCAACTTTGATACCTGCTGCCTTCCCCATCTTGGCAATCAGTTTTCTAAGTTTATCCGTTACAATATAGCACGGAAAAGATTCTAGTAGATCATCGCCCTGACCAACCATCAAAGCTGTAGTGCAATTTAGAACAACTGGTGGATGTAACGAGTCCTCAATAATTGTGTTTTGGCCTAAGCTACCAGCTACTTCGGGTTCCAGAATATAATGCATTATTACTCCTAACGAATTGGCGGATTAAACAAATGACCAAATAAGTCATCTATCTCAGTTGCCTTATCGAGAATTTGTTGTCGTGTAGGGTTTGAGTGAGTTCTGTAAAAGTTATTCCATGCCTTACGAATCTTGCTTAAATGCATGTCATTATTTATTTTTTTAGGAATACCCCTTAAATTCTCAAGAGAATTAATTTCCACATCCTTAAAAGCCTTAGGATACCGTTTTAATACTTGTTGCTTAACAGCGTGATGAACAATAACATTGCCTTCTGTGGCAGGATTTTCATTAAAAAATGTTTGTACGATAATTCTTTGATGTCTCATGTCCTACTTTTGCTGCCCCTTTGGTAGCACTTTTCTTCAGGAACAATCGGGCACCGGAGGCTGTGCCGATCACGGCGACACCGAGGTCTGTGATGAAGAAGATATTGTCGGTAGTTTCTTGGTCGCGAGTGGCGAGATCAACAAGCTGGTTAGTTAAATTTCGTGGTTGATTTCCGGTAGCACTTTCGATCACCCCACTGTCAACGTTCTCCAAGCCCCTGATGCCGCTGTAACCAGCAATGATGATTGGAAGGGCACTTCCGCCAGTAACTGAAATGACCGCAGCTGCTCCAGCGATTTCCAGAGTTCCTGAAATAATTCGCACATTCGGATGCGAAGTTCCGGCAAATGCGGCTGACGCACGAGCGTAGTTGGGTGCCACGGCTCTGTGAGCCGTGCGAATCGCTCTTTGAACAAGTGACTTCGTTTAATGTCCTCAACAAATAAAAGCGATTCTCCAGAATCTCTACAGATGCCTGAGCCAACCTTACGCTTCTTAGCCGCGATGCTTACCCGACACTTTCACGGCACGAGCGTAGTTGTGTGTCACTGCCTGGGTTGCGTAGCAACAAAAAGCAGTTCCTCAGCTCTCAACGAACAATCAATGCGGGATTCCCAGAGGTAGGATGTGGTGCTTGCACCCATCATCGTGTGCCAGTTGATTCTCTCAAACCAAAACGCTGGGTGAACCTGTCGGTCGTCAGTTCTGTGAGCGAGGATAATTAATTGCCAACAGAACCACCCAGTCTACTTCTCTAGAATTTTGCGATAATCAAAGTTCTATGGGCAAACCAGTAACGGTTTTCATGAATTCCAGTATATCTTGGGTAGATTCACCTGACTCAAATGTCATTGTGAAAATGTGCCTCGATTCCATTTTTGACAAAATTCCTTTCAGGACGAGACTAAATTGAACCCGATCCAGGAACCAATCAAATTGCATACCATGAACGGCATGAAAGCAACATTTACTATCTACAATTGCATTACAAATTTCTTCAACAGAAGGATTCTTTTGAGTAAAAGAGGAATCTGGCTGCAAAACTAAAGCAAAAGGACAATCTACCTGACGTATCTTTTTGGCAAGTTCACTGGAAGGAATATTAGTATATTGTTCAATATTCATCAGAATAAAACTCGTTCTATTATAACTAGCGACACGGTAACCGTTTACACCCTGGGTGTGAAAGTGAGGTTTTCTGATTTGTTGAAATCTGACGCTAGAACAATTACCTGCGAGGCCAGCCAACTTTGCATGGGCTGGCGAAGTTTCCACAAAATTTCTTTTGCCTCCCAGTCACCCATCGAGCCAAATTTGATTTCACGTCTCTAATACAATCTGGTTCCGCAGGAGCGTCACTCTCCCTGGCTTGCAATTTTTGAAGTTGCACATAAACGGCAGAGGGAAATACGGCATTAATCTTTGCGAGATTTGCCGACTCCTTTTTCCAGTAGCNATGCGGGTTGATCAGTGGTGATGCCTGCGACACCCCAGGCTTTGAGTTGATGCGCACGAGCGGGATCATTCACTGTCCAGATATAACAGCCCAGGCCTGCATCAAGAATCTTTTTGACATCTTGTTGAGTGATTTCTCCACCCAGGTCAACAGCTGTTGTGTCGAGCTGTTTTGCCTTTTTGATAATCGATTCTATCGTGGGTGACTGCACGCCATCTTTCACTTTGACAGATGCGAGCCAGTAAGCTTCCAGTAGAGGAAGTTGCTTGCGAGTTTCTGCAATCACATTTTCTGAAAAGCAAATGACAGCTGTTTGTTTCTTTTTGAGGTTTGCTTTTTCAAGAACAATTTTCAAAGCAGGCAGAATCTCTGGGCCACATTTAATTTCGATAAACATNCGCCCGTTTGCAGGAGTNAGCGGAAGAAGCTCCGAAAGCAAAGGCACCTTTTCGCCACGATAACGTTCGTTTTTCCAGGCACCCACGTCCAGTTTTTGCAGTTCAGCCCAACTCATTCCAGAGACCGGACGATCTGGTCCGCCATAGCGTTTGGGCGTTTTGTCGTGAATCGCAAAGACTTTCCTGTCAGTGGAAAGATACACATCCACTTCGACCGCATTGGCACCCTGTTTCCAAGCCAGTTCAACCGAAGACTTTGTGTTTTCTGGAGCATCAAACGAGGCACCACGGTGAGCAACAATTTCTGCACCCTGCACGTTAATCTCCCCCATCGACAGAAACATTCCTAAGAGAAATAGCGACAAAAAAGAATATGTCTTTGAAATCATCTTGAAAAAACCTTCAGTATTAAAACGAATCTTAGTTAGAGAACCTCTATGGGTTCAAAGGGGGAACAGACATTCCTGTCTGTTTTATTCAAGCATGCCTTAAATTCATGCAGGCAAGAATGTCTACGCTCCGTTTGAAATGGTAGAATCCGATTGTGATTGATCTGCTGAATCCAGCTTTTCGCTGAGCAGATCGTAGAGAGCTTCCATCGATTGCGGGATCACTTTTGTGTTCCCCACAACAGGCATGAAATTTGTATCGCCTTCCCAGCGAGGGACAATATGCCAATGCAAATGCCCTGGCAAACCAGAGCCAGCCACACTGCCCAGGTTGAGCCCAATATTGAATCCATCCGGCTGAATCGTTTCACGCAACAACGTGACCATTTGAGCCAAAAGCTGTTGGCATTCTGCTTGGACGTCAGCTGGAATCTCAAGCAAATCGCTCAAATGTTCCCGAGGCGTAATCAGCATATGACCATTGTTGTATGGGTAACGATTGAAAACAACCATCGCCTGCTCGCCCCGCAAAAACAGCAGGTTCTTGCGATCTTGCGAGGTTTCTTCTTTGAGATATTTGCAAAGAAAGCATTCCTTTTCTTCCTGATGATCTTGCGTCGATTCTTCCTTGCAGTCAGTCTTCGAATTATTCGGTTTTTTCTCGTCAGAATCCCCAGCCACATAAGCCAAACGCCAAGGTGCCCAGATTGTTTCTATCGACATTCATGTATCTCCAAAAAAACATCGGCAAAACTTTTGCCGCCTGGATGAGGTATCATACGCCTTCGCGATAAAATTAGTTGATCGCCTGAAACGCTTTTTTCATTGCGGTTGCTGTTGCGGCGACTGCTTTTTCTGGTGCAAGTTTTCGCAAAGCCGCGTTGAACGGTTCTGCTCGTACAGGACCATCGTAACCAATCTCGTTCAGTGTTTTCAAAAACGCAGAAACATCGATCACGCCTGTTGCAGCTGGTAACTCTCTGACTAAATCCATTTGCTCATCGATTGCGATGCCTGCGGGGGCATCATTCAAATCGACTGCAACAATATCTTTGTTGGTAAGAGTTTTCAGATCTTCAACGGTTTCCCCAGCCGTGTACCAGTGCCAGCTATCAAGAACAAATCCCATGTTCGGTTGATTGATCTCTGCTATCAAATCTTTGCCTTCTGCCATCGAATGCACAAACGAGTGTTTTTTTGCTGTCCAAGATGTTTTGGGACCAACATATTCTAAACCGAATCGCAATCCATGATCCCCCAGCACACCAGCGATGGATCGCAATCGCGATGCGTGTTGGCGAAAGTTGCGGACATAAGTCAGCTCATCACTATTAGGCATCAGCCAGGTACCCACGCGTGTTGCACCAGCTCGCTGCAAGCCAGCTGCCAACTTCGGTAATGTCTTAAGCCCTTTTTGAAAGGCTTGCTCGTCTTTACGGAAATCGACAGAGAGTCCAGATGCCCCCCAAACGATGCCTTTTTCTTTCATCTCTGCTTGTAATTCTGAAAGTTCCTGTTTCGAGAAACCTGCCAATTCATTGGCAGCAGGCTGAACCGATTCAAATCCGTGGGCGTGTGCGTAAGCAATGGCTTGTTTCTGGTTTGCCCGAACACCAATCGCTCCGCAGACCAAATCGATTGTCATTGCTCGCTTTTTCTTTGCAGCAGCCAATATCGGACGCGAAGTCCAAACAGATGCTCCAGCTACAGTTGCAGCGGTGATTATAGATTTTGATAAAAATGATCGGCGATTAATCTCTGATATCATGGCGTGAATCTCATCTGTCCAAAGGAGTGAATAAGTGAATTACCTGTATTGTTACTGAGTGATATTGTATATTCTCTGAAGTCTTTGGAGAATCTCAAGGGGTAAATTTGATCCAAAAGTGAAACAATAAATATCTTAAGGGAACCTCTAATAATTCAAATGGGGCACAGACATTCTGTGTCTGTTTCGTTTGAGCAGGCTTTAATTTAAGGCAGACAATAATGTCTACCCTCCGCTTGTAATGTCTTTTTGAATTAATAGAGATCCCCTTTTACTCGGCAATCACACTCTTTTTGCAATCGAAGTTGTCATGCAAGTTACAATAACAGCTGTTGGGCCAGATAATCGTGGTCTTGCCGATCCGATTGTGCACTATGTTACCGGTGCAGGAGCGAATATTTTTGAAATCCAGATGTACGACCGGGACAACGAACATCTTTTCGCCATGATGCTGCGAATGGATTGGCCCGTTGATTATGAATCGGTTGCGACACTGCGAGAACATATGCACGAAATCGGCCAGATCAAAGGGCTTTCGATTCGTACCTGGTCACGAGATGAAAACCAAGGGCTTCCCCGAATTGCGATCTGCACAACTTATCGCCCCGAAATTGCCCAGGCATTGCTCGAAAGTATCAGCGAAGGAAAATTGCAAGCGATCCCGGCTGTGATGATTGGTAACCAGAAGGCATGCGAATCGATTGCGAATCAGTTCGATGTTCCCTGGCATCATATTGGCGATGCGAAAGGCAACCCGGATAACAAAAAGATGGTCGAACTGATCGATCAATACGATATCGATTACATCATTCTGGCTCGTTACATGCGAATTCTACCGCCCAGCGTTTGCTGGGAACTTGCAGGAGGTCGCATTGTGAATTTGCATCATGGGTTGCTGCCATCGTTCCCAGGATTCCGTCCCTACCACGATGCTCACAGCCATCATATGCTGACATACGGAGCAACGGCTCACTTTATTGTGCCAGAACTTGATGCGGGAAATCAGATCATTCACCAAACCGCATTTACGGTTTACCCGGGCACTCCACTCGAAGATATTATTCGGCAGGGAGAATCAGAAAACGAACCTGCCTGCTTAGTGGAAGCAGTCCGCAGAGTCGTTGACCACGAAGTCGAACTGCACTTTCACCGGGTTGTTAAATCGAAGAAGTAATACACATTCTCGCATTTATTATGGCGTAAAGAGATTTCGTTTTGTGGCCCCGACATACGGATGGTTGTGATCCTTGTTTGAGAGCGGAGTTTTCGAGGAGCGAAATTCTTCACGAGTCAACTGGAGTGGACTGCGGTTCTTCTTTGCCGAATTCTTTGACTGCGAATTGGCTGGCCATGTAAAGACCGGCTGACTGAGCTGCCCACGTGATCGAGCCGCCTGATGACTCACTGCGTTCCCCTTGCCTAAGTCTCCCGAGGCGACTTGGCTTGACGAATCAAAAGGTATCGCCTCTTGTTTGCCATTGAGTTGATTGCCACGGAGAAATTTCGGTGCTGCAACAGCAGAGGATTTGTCGGGAGATTGTCCGCGTACCACAGTTTTCTCTTGAGGATGTGCGTTTAACGCCAGTGCATTTCCATCAGAAATCTCTAAGCGGGGACTGCCTGCAACAACCCACTTCCCCCATTTCTGTTCCAACTTGTCCCTGGTGTTCACGCCGTAATGTGCACTCAATGCTTGATCCCAGCTGCCGTGTCTGAGTGCGTCGTGCATAAATCGCATAAACGTTTCGCGTCCCCCCTGTTGGACGAGATAATCTACTAGCGAATAACCTTGTGCGTAAAGTTTCATCACGTCTCGCATATCAGAAGGATATTCCTTCATCGAGAAAAGTGCTTTCAATGGAATTCGCTTTCCGGTACGCATGACATCTCCCAACAAAAGAGTCTGACGTCTGCGTTCGGATTCATGTTCTACTAACGTACAAAGTCCTTCGTCTGCCCAGCGAGGTAACGGTTGACGAAACCGGCAAGCCAGAATGGTATGCGTAATTTCATGAGGCAAAACCGAATCAAGAATTCGTTCTTTGCTCCCCTGGATACTCATGTTCCACCCAAACACTTCGCCATTGTGGAAGGAAAAAGTAGTAGATCCCCCGGCTCCAATTTGACCAACTTTGACACGGATCGGACAAGGAGCAGACCATTTTTTCAATTCTGCACCGGTCCACATCACAGCTAATTCTTTTCGGAATTGCTCAGCCGTTGTTCCGACCTGCTTAGCAAACTCCGGCGTGGGTGCATTCACCGTAAAATTTGGCGTTTTGTAAATCGCAGCTTGCGATGTCCCTGCAAGAACACACAACAAAAGCAAAGTACGGACTGTTACCAACAACGAACCAAGAGCATCCATGCTTGTGTATTCCAGATAATATCGCGAGAAATTTCACTTAATCACATGGTGTTGACCGCCATTCGATCAGCACAAAAGTAAAGTTTCTGACGTAATGAGTTTTGTATGATCAGCCCGCTTAAAAATAACAAGCCGGAAGTATGAATCTCTTTTAGGGATATTTCAAAAATTGGTTCTCCCCCTTACGAAGGGGGAGCTAGAGGGGGTTTATAAACGGTTTTTTACGATCAATCTGCTTTTAAACCAGCCCTGAAATTCAATTATTAAAAATACCCTAAAGGCGAAAACAAATCGCTTCGGTAATTGAACTTACACAAGCAATCCATATGCCAGTTCCGGAGATAGAGTTGACGTTATCTTTACGGTGCTTCCCAATGCCCTGAGAATAAGGCGATTTCATTTGGGAAATTTAAAGGATAACTTCTATCTGCCTTTTGATTTGTAATACTTACACTTATTCTCATTGCGAGGCTACCCCGGTTTTTGTAAATTTGACAACAGACTTGATTCAATTAACCGGTAAACAATCTGCCACGCCTTTCAGAAGCGAGAACAATCATGCCTGTTCGATGTCTACTTTCAATTTGCTTTGCGCCTTTGCTCATCACTCTTTTCGCCTTTCAGCCGATTGAGGTCTCTGCTGCCGAGCGGTCTGCAAGTGATAACACCGTGAAGAAGAACACCGTGAAGGATGCGGACCGTCCAAACATTGTGCTTTGCATGGCTGATGATCAGGGCTGGGGCGATGTCGGATATTACGGATCTTCTCCGGTGCAGACACCGGTACTCGACAAGATGGCTGCGACCGGATTGCGGTTTGATCGATTTTACGCAGCGGCTCCGGTCTGTTCTCCCACGCGAGGCTCT
>JAESQE010000163.1 GCA_016765335.1 Planctomycetaceae bacterium | reverse complement strand
GATACTCAATATCGGAATTCTTAATATGAATTGGCTCCATCCGCTTGATGCGAGGTACAACAAAGAGTTTATGATAAATAACGCTGGGGCTATTCTGCTTAAAACGAAAATACAAGCGATTGAGCATGTTCTAGTGCCTTTCAATATATGGGAAACGGTGACTTATAAGTGGGAGTGCTAAATCATTTCATCTACTGAGTGATCTGCAAGATTATGACCTCGGTAACCGCAAGGGATAAATTGCATACATTTTTAATAATGATATTACTAAAAGAATTGGTGAGGGGGCTTCTTTAGTTCAAAGGCTTTTGAGAAGCTTAGAAAGTCGTTGAGAGTGTGCGTTCCACGAAAACTCCTGTGCTCGCTGGTAAGCTGCTCGTCCCATTTCGTCTAACTGAGAACGGTTTTCTGCACACCATGAAATTTTATTTGCCAATCCATCAACATCATCTGGCTTCAAGACAAATCCGTCTATTCCTTCGCGGATTACTTCGGGGCCACAGCTATGTGTGCTGGAAATGACCGACACTACGGTAAGGAAAGTGACTTTCATGGCCCGTTTCTCATGAAAAATTCAAAAAACATATTAGTTGATATATTGTCAAAAACAGCCATTTAATAATTGACGAATGTTGCATTCCAATCTCTCATTCCGGAACCAATTTTACGAAAAGCCGTTGCTTGGGTTTTTCCTAGTCGCTGTGCAATACTGTATCGCAGTTTTTTTCCTGAATTTAATCCATAATTTGACAGATCTATTTTCTGAAAATGCTCAGGCATGTTTTTTTTGATGAATTGAATAACCTTGAATACATGCTTGTCGGTTGAGTCGTCAAAAAGGATGATTCCGTTCTCATTTAACNACCGTCCCGAATAATAAAAATCGATAAAAACGTCTTCGAAAATATGTGAACCATCAACATATATAAAATCATATTGCTTTTTGTCCTGCAGTAAATTTGGTAAAGCTACGCACGAATAATCTTGTAGTAATGTGACATAGTCTTCTAAGCCTGCCTGTTCAATGTGTGTTAATCCGATTGAATCCCAATGGGTTGTCTGAAAGGGATCAATTGCTGTATGTGCGGGGCAAGCCGGTAGGCTGTTTTCCGAAGAGTGATTTCGCTCGTGATAACGACTAAATACTAGACTAGACATTGCAAAAGCCATTCCTATTTCCATCGTATTTTGGGGCTTTTCATTCTCTAGAAAATCATGGATGATATGTAGATTGCCAATTGTTGAGTTTGCTGAACTGCTGTGTTTTTTACCAGAGCGTCCAGTGTAGCTGTCCTGTGTGAGTATCTTAGAGAGTACCGGATGGTAGGCGTTAAACGAATGTGAATGTTGCTTCATTTGTTGTTCTTCTTTCGTATTTAATTGTCGAGGTCATTAAGGAGCAGCCCCAAGCGTTTTTGATGTGCGTCCCACGAAAACTCCTGTGCTCGTTGGTAAGCTGCTCGTCCCATTTCGTCTAACTGAGAACGGTTTTCTGCACACCATGAAATTTTATTAGCCAATCCGTCGACATCATCTGGCTTCAAGACAAATCCGTCTGTTCCTTCGCGGATTACTTCGGGGCCACAGCTGTGTGTGCTCGCAATGACCGGCATTCCAGTTGCCATCGCTTCTACAATGACCAAGCCAAAGCCTTCAAACACCGAAGGGAGAACCAGCACGTCAGCCTGCTGCATATGCTGGACAACGCCATTTTGATCTGTCTGTCCCAAGTAATCAAACCATTGACTCCAACTCTTTAGGGGAGTGTCATCTGTCGGCATGGGGCCTAATAGTTGAAGCTGAATGTTCGGGGAATTAAGTTTCTTAATCGCCTGTAGCAAGTATTTGATTCCTTTCCTCTGACCAATACCTCCGACAAACAAGACTTTAAGTGGTCCAGNAACTTTGCGTTGTGCAAATGCAAATTGATCAACGTCCGAAGCCAGTGGTAATGTGCAGATTCGATTTTCTGCCACGCCAACTTCTAGAAGAGAATCTTTGGTAAACGTACTGGCTGCGATGCACAGGTCAGCTTCGACCGGCTCTTGCTCTAACCGCTCGCGGTACCAATCCGGAAAGTTTAAGTTGCTGATTGTTCCTGCCCACTCGGGGTGTTTTTCTATTTCAGCAGAAAGAATTCTAATGGCTGCGGTCACATGAGCAGTTGCAAATTCACATANCGCAAGTTGTCCAGANNCTTTGGCTGCCTTCAAACTTTCCAGACAGCTCCCCTGGAATCCCCAGAAGACATCACTCTGTCCAGTAAAGCGAGAAGCAACCCAACGGTCAAACCGGGCATCTCGTTGAAACATAGCTCGTTCTGCGGCAGCCCGATTCTTGCGAACGTTTCTTTGCCATTGTTCGGGAACTTCGAACCAAAGATTTCGGCTTACTTTGCTCGATTCAAGTCCTTCGAGCCATCGTTTTTGTAGTGCACGATCCAGTTTCGAAAATGAGATTGCAATTTTATCCGGCCAGCAGTCTCGGCGATAATAGGTACTGGTAATCAACCGATGTAAGCACCCTAATTGCTGCACCGAATGAGCATGCCGATACGCATGCTGTTTGCCGGAATGTGAAACCGTAATTCTCAAGAGAGCGGCCTCCGTACCGAATAGTCTGTTTCTGTCGGTCGCATTTGCGGTCTCACGTTTGTGGGCTGTTGACGTGATTTACCTGAAAACAGAACCAACAGCACATACAAAGACAGCATGCCGTACAAAGTGGCCATGTTAAATGATCTACCGGAGAGAAATATGATCGCTAATCCCGCAGCAAAAACAGTGAATGCCAATACCGACCGGGATGCATACGGGCGAGCACGGTCCCAGGATTTCGCAATGTAGCCAAGGAAAATACTGATGAACGCAATACCGGGAACACCAAAGTTCCAATACATTTCTCCAATCAACCCTGGGGCTACCGTCAAATAAGCATCTCCACCAGCCACCATTCCCTTCATTTTTGCCAGGGTGAGTCCGGCATCTCCAGTTGGTTTGTTTTTCCAGATCGCTCTTGGAATCGGATTAACAGCTTGGACGTAGTAGGTGTATCCNAATTTNTAATCTGCTTTTTCGGGGACTGCACTGGATATGTACAGAAGCTCCCTGAACATTTCGAATCCGACATACTCTGCACTGGAAGCACCCTCCCAATCGAGCTTGCCTTTATTTCTGCCCAGTACGCTGGCTGCAGACCAAAACATGGCTAAAGTGATGAGTGCAGGTAAACCAAACATGATACAGTTTTTCTTCAATGCAGGTGACATTCTCCAGTAGACCGCAGCTGCAATCGGGAGGAAAACTTCGACAACTTTCGAACGAGTTCCGCCAGTCAACGCATCCATAAACATATAAGATAAAAAGAAAGCAGCAATCATCTTGCGATCGGATGTTTGTTTACGTTGGACAAGAATTGCAGATGCCAAGGGAATGGCTGCTCTCAAAAACATTCGTAATTCAAGAAACGCATCCTTCGCCCCGCCATAACGTCCCCTCTGAAACAAGCCACTCCATCTGGCTTTAAATGTAAAAGCATCTTCCAGAATCAGCAGCGGATTTCCCTTAGCAAGATAGAGAAGTGGAGCAAAGCCAATCATGCAGGCAATAATAAATACGCCCCAAAGCACCTTTGGATTATCGATATTCGCCAAACGGCGAAACACGGGGTCAAAAACTCCCCCTTTGGTGCTTCCATATCCCGTGACAAATGAAACAATGCAAACGCCGACACAGATAAGTCCGAAACTGTAGATTTTGGTGGAAAAATGTTGCAGTTGCTTGGGGATCAAGCAAGCTTCAAGCAGGAACCAGGCCATGATGGTTAATAAAAACACATTCCTGGCAGTAACCAGCTGGCGAATGTCACGGCGGCAGTCGTAAAGAATCAGCCCCACGCAAACCACCAGCAATGCCACCGCACTGCTATTTGATAATTGACTCAACCGCTCCATTACGCTTCCGTTCCTTTACGTCCTGATATCAATTCTTCAGGAAGGTCTTGCAGTTTGATGCCTCCTTGCTTCTGGAGAAGACGAAACATGCGATATGTCAAACTGCGAACCGGCTTTCGTTTACTCCAGAATCTACCAATTGCCGTATAGCCCATGAGAATTCCCTGCAGCATCCGAAGCGGCCTTCCCACACGAATGCCAAATACGAATCCCTTGATCGATGTACCGATCAACTGAATCGGAAGAAAGGATGCAGGCACATTCAACCAGGCAAAGAAAATGTCATTTCTTCGTCCGTACAAGTCCATGCGAGTTGTATCTCGCTTCGGGCTTTCAAAATGATGAATCAAATCTGCATTACCCATCCTCACAACATATCCTGCTTCTAACAGGCGCACACAAAAATCGCGTTCTTCACCTTGATGGAAATAAGATTCCCGGTAACCTTCCAAATCAAGAAACACATCTTTTCGAACAGCATGTGCCGTACCGATGTATCGATCTGTGACCCAGCATTCATCTGATGAAGGTGCTTGCTGACGAATATCTGGAGACTTTTTAACATCAACAAAAGGGATTGCCACCGCGCCAATATACTGTTCGTCAAACTGGGCAAGAGTTTGCTGCACGACATTTGGCGTTGTGAATAACGCATCGTCGTCAATTGAGAAAAGGATGTCACCAGTTGCAATCGTGGCTGCTTCATTCCGACCATACACTAAGCCCATTGAATTTGGATGCTCTATCAAACGAGCATCTGGAAATTCCTGACGAACCATCTCCGCGGTTCCATCGGTTGATGCATCATCAATCACAATGATTTCCGTTTCAATGGACTGTGAAACACTGGACTTCAAAGCGTTTCGAAGATCATCACAACGATCTTTTGTCGTAATCACAATTGTTGGTTTAAGTGGAGTCACATCATTCATTCTAAATAGGTTATTTGTCGCCATCGGTTCGCTGACCAATCTTTCGAGCGGGAACACCAGCTACGATTGTATCTGCAAGAACATCTTTCGTCACAACCGCCCCTGCTCCAATGACAGCACCTCGGTGAATCGTCACGCCTTTAAGGACTGTGACATGAGCTCCCAGCCAAACATCGTCTTCAATAATAACAGCGGCTCCAATTAAAGGCTGTTCGTTAACCGGAATTCCTGGCAGCATTCCATGATCATGATCAGTGATATAACAAAAAGGCCCGATCATGCAATTGGCCCCAACCGATATACTTTCGGAAGCGTCAAACATGGTATGTCTGTTGATGTATGTCGAAGTCCCAATCGAAATCCGTGGCTTGCTTTGACGATCGCCGGTGGATAGTAATATCACACCACGATCCAAAGCGACTTTATCGCCAAGGCAGACATCAAAATGATTCCGAGGAATTTCAATCTGCTGTAACCAGCATTTTCCCTGAATATGCACTCCTTGACACTTCCAGATCAACGCACGCATGCGTCGCGTTATTGCTCCTGTTATTCGTCTTAGCACAATTATTCTTTCACGCGAAATAATTTAAGCATCATCTGTCTAATCGAACCGCACAGTGCCACAGCCGGCAATCCGAGTATAAAACGATAACGAAAGCTTCGTATCGCCTCTGGCATTATTGCAAAATAAAACCGAAACGCTTTGACAATGTTTCCTTGCCTCGCACATTCCACTGCAAACGGTCGAACATGTCTCGAAATGATCACCGCTCTGTCACGGGTCCGCTTTTTACCTCCAGGAAACTTTCCATTTCGCTCCCCTTCAATCAGTAGTTCCAGGCCTTGACATGATTTGTTGGTGTCTAGAGTGACGTTTCCACTGTGTACGCGATATCCAAGCATCGCAGGACTGGCGATATGTACGAAGCCTTTGGCTGTTCCTAGTCGCATTGCCAACTCCGCATCTTCTCCATTTACTCGACCATCAACAAATCCACCTGCTTCAGTCAGTATGTCACGACGAATAACAAAGGAGGACACACCATGCCAAAGCCATTCTTCGCCAGTAGCATAATAATCATCAAATGTTCTGTACTCGGCTTCTCCATCTTTAGCGTAGCGAAGTTCCTCTTCATTACTGAAGCAAAGTGGACTTCCCGTTAAGAAGGCAGGATTATTGAACTTCGCAATTGCTTTTGCGTACTGCTGCAAAGTCCAAGGGAACCAAACATCGTCACTATCCAAAAACGCGATATACTGTGCACTCGCCTCTTGCAGCCCACGATTCCTTGCAGTCCCCGGCCCCGAATTCTGCTGACGGATCAAGTGAGCAAACTTGTAATCGGCAACAACCTGGCATGTGTTATCATCAGAACCATCATCGACAACAATCACTTCAAAGTCACGAAATTCCTGTGCTGCAATACTTTCCAGTGTTTTGATAATCGTCTGCTCACGATTGTAGACCGGAATAATTACTGAAAAAAATGGTTTTGGTTTTTCCGCCATCAGTCAAAATATTCCTCGACACGAAGAGGCCAGAAATCTTCAGGTTTTCCAGCCCATGTAAGTAGCTGCTTTGAATCGGGGACAATTTGTTCTAGGACATTTGATAGTGCAGCTTGTGTCCACTCGGGCCGAGAGGTTACTTCGTGTTGAAATGGTCGCTTAATAAAATTCCGTAGTGGTCGAGGTAGACATGAAAAGATACTACGAATGGCATTGAGTTTTTGAATTCGACCGATTATGGGTTTGTCTACTCGGCTTCCTAGAGAGACGTGCCGTGGCACATGGGAAGTTGAGTCATGGTAGCTATCTGAGATGCCGAGAAAGGTATAGCATTGTTGCAGCACCTTTTCAGGTTCACTAACAAAGTCTTCATAGAAAAGGATAAGTATTTGGGTGTCAGGGAAGAGTGCACGGTAAACCTGTAACTGATGCCAATACAAACTCACGTTAATGTAATGACTGTCCTGTTCCGACACTGTTGATGCGAAATCGATATTTGGGTCTAAGCCACATCGAACTGAGTGCATCCAATGTGATTCAATTCGTTTCACAGGGTCTCGGCAGACATAGATCAACTTTGCTTCTGGGACAAGGGAATGGATACGCGTTGCAGCATTAGGGAATAACTGATGCTTTGAGTAGCCGGTACTGCCATCTCCTATCATTTTCTGAGATGTTACCTCTGAAAAAAGTGATTCATAGGACTCTACACCTTTGCCGTATTCTTTATCATCTGAAAAAAATTCTGGTTCCTTTGGCTCGACAATGAAGCATTCCGGGTGACGACTCAATAGATCACAGATACTGGTTGTCGCGGATTTCATCGCACCGATAATAAAAAAATTTGGTAACGTCATTTCATTTGTTCTAGAAACTGGTGTCTTAGGGATATCATTGAATACGTTTTATTGCCCGCGGAAATTCCTGGTTACTCTCGCCGTGAATTCAGCTGACCGAAATCCAGCAAATTGTAATACAAATCGATAGGCAAATGAGCTTGCTGCTCCCGCTGGTTTAATGAGCCCCCGGGATTGCCTGTCACTAAAGTAGCCCACAGCGGCTTGCATGTCGTGTTGTGCGAGTGTTCTTGCCATTTCGAAAGAGGCTTGGCCTGCTGCTTGTTTGGTTTCTTTTTTTAGATTGCCGTTGTCTTGTAACCAGTTAAGCATTTCATCAATGAGTTTTGTTTTTGTGTGGATCACACGGCTGGGATCTTTTCGGCATACGGTTTCTTCGGACCAAATTCGATAAATAGCATCTGCATGAGAAACAGCTTTGAACACGAGGCCTTGTTGGATCGCGCGGAGTGTGACTTCGTTGTCTTGGCAGCAAGGGTAGTTTTTATTCCAGCCGCCTATTTGTTTTAATGATGTTGATTTCCATAAAACAGTCCCCGTTTGGGCGACTTGCCAGCGAATCCATTGCAGTTCAATGGGGGCATCGCTGTCAAGGTTACCAATCGTTGAATCAACAATGCCATTCTCATTCCAGGTTTCAATCAGCGGAGCGGAATACACAACATCAACATCATCTGCAATTTGATCCAGCTGTCTCTCTATTTTCTCCGGTCGTAAATAATCATCCGCATCTAAATACTGTAGCCATTCGCCAATTGCCAGTTCCAGCAATCGATTTCGAGCCACATTCCCACCACGATTCGGACCTGTCTCCCAGCGAATTTTATCACCAAACGATTTAATGATCTCCAAAGAACCATCCGTCGAACCATCATCAACAACAATGACTTCTTTATAATCGTGTGTCTGATCCAAAGCAGATTGAATCGCTTGAGCAACCCAACGCTCTGCGTTGTAACAGGGAATAAGTATTGAAACGTTGGGCATGTTTTTTATAGGAGTTGTTTGTGTTGTTAAATTGCAGAATTCCAGTCCCTGACTTTCGACTTCTAGGCGATCTTATTACCCATTTACTAATTGAACTAATTGATGAATACTTTTCTCTAAGCTTAGATTTTCTTCAACCCAAAGCTTGGGGGTGCAAGCCTTTATCCATGAGAGATCAGCCAGTAGAGATTTAAGTTGATCTAGTTCTGCGAAAAACCGACCTGTGTTTACTGTTAAAAGAGGAGCTGAATGTTGAAACTGTTCGAAAAGTGAAGAGCTGTCAGTCCAAATTATGGTCGGTACATCCATTGCCCAACATTCATTCATGGCCATCCCTTGAGTTTCTACTCGACTCAAAAAGATTGCTAAAAAGCACTGAGAAAGAGCATTATGGAATTCATCTATATTATAACTACCATAATTGAGTAGTACTGGTTCAAGATTTGCTGCTTTTACTGTTTGCAGGACGCTATCTAGGACTTCTGATGGTGCGTTCTTTTGATAGACAAGAACCTGTCTATTGGTTCTTGTGATAGGTGGGCTCCATTCCTGCAAATCAACACCTATGGGCCAGGTGGAAACAAGAGCCTCTAACTCTGGAGCTTCTTCACTAATACGAAATTTTGCCCATTCGGTATGGACGAGAATAAGGTCAACATACTTTCGATGTTGGACCACGTATTTAAATAATGGATCAGACGATTTTGTCGTTAAAGAACATGGGGCAATTACCAGTCGATGTATTCGACCTGATCGCTTAAGGGCAATTTGTTCCTTCACTGCACCTTGGTAGAATGTTACGACGTTGCTTCCTGTGTTTGGTGTCGATAATGAGTCGTAGGCAAATGGGTATCCACATCGTTCGAGGCCTCGAAGCGTCAGCCCAGTCAGTCGCTTGTGACCTGACAGTCTGGTTTTTCCCGTAATCGTTTGCGTAATCTTTCTAGTGATATTACGCATTGAATAGCCCGATTCTCGTGTTCTGACAACGAGAGGTAATTTATTCTGAGAATTTGGCATGGGGTATGTGGATTTCAAAAGATGGCATCATTAAACAGATGGGATGTAACGGCTTTGAGTTAATTGTCCTGGTACAACGTTTCGCAGTCAGCGGCTAATTGATCCCAGGTCCAGGTTTCTGTACAACGCAGGTTTTCTGCTCCGGTTGCTGCCAGGTTTTCTTTTTGCTGAATTGCATGATTGATCGTCTCGCTCAAACCAGATTTGACTTGTGGATCGTATGTCAGATTTGTTTGTTCTGGAGGCAATGTTTCTGGGATAGCTCCAATTCGCGGTGCGATACAGGCTCGCCCAAAACTCATCGCTAGCAGGACGCTACCCGAGGTGAGAATTTGACGAAATGGAAACATAACAACATCAGCTGCACTAAAAAAAACAGAGACCTGTTCATCGGCAATGTAATGGAGATGAAAGTGGATTCTGGGATGGTTTTGTGACAATTGAATAAGTTCATTGCCATGCTCTTCGGATTGTGGCCTTCCAGCGATTACAAGTTCGAGATCTTCATTCTCATCTGCTAATGACAGGAACGCAGTGATAAGCTCCGAGACTCCTTTGTAAGCAGAAACACGTCCGATAAAAAGTAGAACCGTGGATTGTAAACTGAGGCCGAGCTGTTTTCGGCCCACTTCAGGTTTAATGATTTCTGTATACGATTGCGTGTAGGCTGGATGTGGCGTCACGTGAATTTTAGACCGAGAAATACCAAGTGTTTTCACTGCCTGATCAGCTGCAAATTGCGAGTGACAAATGACTTTGTGACAAAGTCTTCCCAACCAACGCCCAGCAAATCGTTCAATATGAGGATGACGACCTTCATGATTCGAGAGATTATGCAGCGTCCAGAGTATTCGCTTACCACTGAGTCGAATCAATAACAATTCGATTAAAAACTGTATTGTTTTGCACCACGACAATAACGCAGTGCGGCGTAATACATACGGATGAATCCAGTGGAAATGAACAACGTCTGGCTTCCAACGCAATAGTATCGAACGCAGGAAGTTGCCTCCGCCTCCTCCGTCAATCGCCTCAATGTCGCGTGATTGTAACGCATCAAACAGCAGCCCTTGGTAAGGGTTGTCTTGATAGCAGGGAAGGTGGACGACTTTCATAGTTAATGAACTACTTTGAAGGCTTTGCAGTTAAAAAACCACTTTGAACTAAACTTCGAACACCTTCGTGATACATCACTTGGCGAATGTTGCCCACGTAATGTCTGGAAGGCCGTTGTTCTACCTTGCCTTCCAGGAAGACATCATACTCTGGAGGCAACAACTCTGTCCCAAAACGCGAACTGCTCAATGCGAAAATTGTTTGTTCGATTCTCCAAAAATGACTAAGGATATCTGGTAAGCCCAGGAATTCTTCAATCCAATCTAACCGAAGTGAATCGCGATGGATCACTCCTAATCCAGAATTGAACCGCGAAATTAAATCCACATTGCATTGCTGCTTTACAACAACCGGATCGACCGTATAAGCCGATGCAACATCTGCATTGACACTGTTTTTCTGATACTGAGGGTCTTCAATTCGCCTAAGTAGTTCGGTTGGCTCTTTGAAGAAAAGCACATCACTATCTAACAGGAACATGCGATCCGCCCGCAAATGATGCCGGAAATCAAACACTTTAGGCGACAGATGATTGCTCAGCCGGAACTCTTTACACAGAGGATAATTCTCCAACTGGGCAACAACAATTTCTTCGGATTCTTTTCGATGAAGAATCCGAGCTGCCGGGAAGTGCTGTGCCAGCGTCTTACGAATTTCATCTGTTAATGTGCCATCATCATGAATGCATAAACCGTACTTGCGACCAGATGCACGATAAAACGACTTCAACGCCCAAACCAGATTCAGCCAATCCGCTTCGGAAGTCAGAACATGAATCTCACACACCGAAATATCATCAGCCACAACCGGCGGAGTCTTCAATATCCGCAGGCGTACCACATCCCGATACCAAGCCGTACGATAGCCGTCACCGAATCGCAGTTTGTAATTATAAAGAAGTCTTCCGAGCATTTGATATATCATTACATCATGAAAAATTACTTAGAACTGTGATGTCCAGATGGCAAGATCAATTGCGTTGTAAAATGCAATACAAATAAAACAAAGCTGCCGAATCCAAACTGGTCGCAACGGCAGAATTACATTATCTACCAATAACAGCATCCCTGGAAAGAAAGGAACTAAATAACGAAACGAATAGTCGCCAAAGTTCTGATAACTTGGAATTAAGATAACAGACATCATTGTAAAGGCGGTAATCATCATAAATCTTGGCAAGCAATCATCTATTTTACAATCCGATTTCAAATCAAGGAACACGCGAAAGTAAGAATACGCCAGAAGCATTCCAACAACCAATGCTATCACAATATCAGTATTATTAATTGTATCAACGCTACCTCCCTCTAGAGTCCAGATGCGTCCTTTCCATAACGAGGGAACCACTCGACTTAAAAACAACTCAATCGCATGCCCCCATTCATGAGCGTGACGTAATGAGTACCCCACATGATACAACACGGTATTCGAATCATAAATTTTGTGTTTTTGGTACTCAAACAATATGGTCACAAATTTCCCAATTGCCAACCAACCAAACACTACTCCAACTGGCAACGGGGATAATCGTAACAACTTCATCAGAGACAATCTTTGATGCCAAACAAAAGGAATCATACACAGTAAAGCGACACCAATTAATAAGAGATCATACTTTCCCACCGAATAAGTTGCCCGTCGTGTTAAGTATCGGTAGAAAATCCCTGCGATGGAGATGGCAATTACAAAGATAAGAAATCGACTGAACCAATCAGAAAGCAACTTTTGAATAATCTGGAAAGATTGTTGCCGTTGAGTTTTTGAAAGTACAAAAAGGAGTGACAACACTAGAGGGAATAGCAAACCTCGCCATACAGACAAAGAGACTCCACCTACAATTGCCAGCATTATTGCCCCGGCAAAGCGGGGACGATTTGTTTCATTTTGAATATGAACTGCACAATAAATAATTATAGAAATAAGTAAAATACTACTACCATAAGTGCCAATACCAGAGGCAGAATACATCCAAAGGGTGCTATTGGGGATAATGAATGGAAGTAATACGAGTTCAATTCCTTTTCTGTTACTACAGGTTTTAAGTAACTTCCAAAGCAGTCCTATTCCGATGGCACTCATAATACACGGGAACAATCGAATGGCGATTAACTTATTTGAGATAAACGATAAAAAAAAACTGGCAAACAGATCGTCAATTGCGAGCATATAGTCTTGCCCCAAACGAAAGACTGGCCAACAATGTGTCTCTTGAATAAATGTTGCAGACTGAAGTGTCAATAGTTCGTCGCTTGTCAGAGGGACACAACAAGCAACTGCAACTCGTACTGAAAACGCGAGTAGCATCAACAGAAACATTTGAGCGTTTATTGATAAATTAAAAATCTTTTGCATCAAGTATTATCCTGAATATGTCGCGGCGTCAGAGGGGGGGATTTGATCTTCATCGATTGTATTCCGATAGTAATTCGAAAGTCTCAATGTGGGGCTATCTGAAAAAATTCTGGGAGAGAGTAGTTTCCATCGCCAGAGACGATACAATAGAGATGTCCCCAGCACTCCAAAACCGTATCGAATGGACCGCAATAAATTAATAGAACTTGCTTCAGGAAAGTATTTTGTGGGACAACTAATCTCACCCACATGAAATTGACAAGCTGCCATTTGTGTCAGCATCTGGTTGTCGAAGACAAAGTCATCGCTATTTGCCAATAGGGGCAAACGATGTAACACCTCTTTAGAAAACGCCCGATAGCCGGTGTGGTATTCTGTTAAA
>JAESQE010000162.1 GCA_016765335.1 Planctomycetaceae bacterium | reverse complement strand
TCAATCAGAAACCGGGCGTAATCTCCACTTAAAGTGTCGTATTCGAAACTGCGATTTTTTCGATCTCGCTGACCTTTTTTAGCAGCAGGCACAACACCGGGATTGATGAAAATTGCAATGGTGATCGGCATCTCTCCTGAGTGGATCAAATTATCGAAAACGTTGGTCGCGCGAACTTGTCCTTTCGGATTGCCATATGCCCAGCCATCCTGAAAAATCATCACGCAAGCTGGAGTTCCTTTTTTGTACTGAGCAGGCACATAAACCCAATAATCACGAACGGTATCAGGGAATACTTTACTGGTGGCCCATTGATGCTCAGTCAGCTCTCCTTTGGGCACCCCTGGCTGTGGATAGGAATCGGGACCAAGAATGTAATCATCTGCGGCTTGCAGAGAATGACTTAGAAAAATAAAACAGACCCATGCCAAACAATAAAGCGATTTCATGATGTTTAACTCCAGCAAGTTGAAGGGGATGTATCGTGAGTTAGTAACTGTATTCTGCAAAACTATTGAATTTATCATAACGAACAACAACGAAGTGGTAAAACCAGATGAGAGATCAAACAGAAGCAAACGGCGAACCTATCTAGTCCAGCTAGCGTTAAAGGTTAGCCATTTGAGTAGCGTTTTTTGGTTCCCTGATTGGAAACAAACAAAAACGGACACTTTTTATTTTACCACGGAGGCACAGAGAACACCGAGTTAAAAAAGAGCAGTAAAGTAATCAATATATCTCAAGAGATGTATTGATTGCTTTACGATGAAATAAGACTCACCTAGTTTTTCTCGGTGGCCTCTGTGTCTCCGTGGTTTATTTTACTTGTTCCTGTTTGGTTCCAGCTACGCTGGGTCAGAAGTCAGGGGGGCATATTCCAGCAATCATTAAGCTGTCTACCATTTAACACTAGTTGGACTACTACTCGGCGTTGAGATCAGTCAATACATGATCATCCGGCCCCGGAATACTTTTGAGACGAATGAGAATCATCCTGGAAATCGACCAGCCCAAAAATGCACTGGGGGCCAAAACAACAATTCCTGCAATGGAAAACCAAATTGGAGAGGGGATCTTAACGAGCATCAAAATGACCATCAGGGTAAACAGCAGGCCAAAAACAAGACAGCAGAATCTTCCTTTTCGAATTCCCATAATTCCCCCAATCAGGCAACCGGTGAAGATACCTGCTGCCCAGCCAACAATGACGAAAAGCATCGCAGCCACGGGTAGATTGGCGACATGCTTCTTCATTTGCTCAGCGTTACTCATATCCAAATCCGCAGGCGGCGGATAAAAAGTATGACCAATCGACTCGATTGTCCCCACGACAATCACTCCTGCGACCATAGCGCAAAGGATCGAAACAAAGTTTCTGAAATGAGGGGTCTGAGGTATCGTAAAATCCATAGGGCTGACAATTATAAAAGAGGATGCCCACATGGTCACAATCCCTGTGGGGCCGGTTTGTTCATCTTGATTAAGCAGTTTATGCTGCTCACCTCTTGGATCATCCCTGTTTCTTCGCTACGATGCAACACAGACAAAGATATCTATGCATCTATCGATGCTGACAAATTTGAATTGCTAGAGATTTCCCTCATACGTAACTACAAAACGCATGAGAAACAGCCAAAGGATAAAATATGTATTTTCGAATCAACGACAAGCAGCGTTCCGAATGCAAGACGATAACATCCGTTTTACTGTTGTCCGCTGTTATGGTTTCGCTGTTAAGCATGCCCGTTCAAGCGAATCAGAAAAAACTAAAAAACACTTCCAAGCGACCTCAGCCAGATCAATCCATTGTCTTCAAATCGACACCACAGGGTGATCTGTTAATCAACATCTTCTTGCCTGAAAATGTGAAGCAAGGCGAGCAGCGACCAGCGATTGTCTTCTTCTTTGGTGGAGGTTGGGTCGGAGGTGCACCGACTCAGTTTTACCCACACAGCAGGTATCTTGCGGATCGTGGAATCGTTGCCTTTTCTGCTGAATACCGTATCAAAAGCAAACACAAAACTTCGCCTTTTGAATGTGTAGAAGATGGGAAATCTGCCATCCGCTGGGTTCGGGAAAATGCGGCCCGATGGAACATTGACCCCAATCGTATTGCAGCTGGAGGTGGTTCAGCTGGAGGACATGTCGCATCGAGTACCTCTTTGATTTCAGGTCTGGATGCCAAGGATGAAAATCTAAAAGTTCGTTCGACTCCTGACGCCATGGTTCTATTCAATCCAGTTGTTGATACCACAGCAACTGGCTGGGTTGCCGGTCATAAGCGATTGGGAGATCGTTCGAATGAACTTTCCTCAATACATTACATTAATGCAAATACGCCTGCGACGATTCTTTTTCATGGAACAGCAGATACCGCAGTCCCTTTCGAAAACGTTGAGCGATTCCAGAAATTAATGAAAACGCAACACAATCGCTGCGAATTGTTTGGATACGAAGACCGAAAACATGGTTTCTTTAATTTCGGAAAAGGAAATAATGAAGACTACCTGGATACCGTTTCCAAAATGGATGCTTTTCTGGTTTCACTTGGCTGGCTATCAAAACCATAGCAGTCCAAAATTCTGTGCTTCCAACTATTCTCGTATTCTGATTGCATCTCTTTTCGGAAATGAAATAAGTCTTTGAACAAGCTAGCCCTACTTGGTGCAACCGGATCGATCGGGACCAGTTCACTTGATGTTGTTCGTGGTCATTCAGATCGCCTGAAAGTTGTGGCCGTCTCTGCAAATCGAGATTGGCGCAAACTGGCTCAAATCTGCACAGAGTTCTTGCCACGCGTTGCCATCTTGGCAGACCAGCAGATTTCTCAAGAGGTTGATCTGAGTTTGTTCCCAAAGCAAACAGAAGTCCTTTTCGGTGCAGCCGCCATTACGGAAATCGCTGCTGCTTCCGATGTTGATACCGTGATCGCAGCCATTGTTGGGGCCGCTGGTTTAGCCAGTTCTTACGCAGCTGTTGATGCAGGAAAACGGCTGGCGATCGCAAATAAAGAAACACTGGTCGTGGCTGGACCAATTATNGTTGAGCGAGCCAGACAAACCGGTTCGCAGCTACTACCGGTCGATAGCGAGCACAGCGCCATCTTCCAGGCATTGCAGGCTGGTTCTGCTGACGAAGTTTCGAAAATCATTCTGACTTCCAGTGGCGGACCGTTTCGCAAGAACTCTCGTCAAGAAATTGAAACCGCAACACCCGAACAGGCGATGAAACATCCAACATGGGACATGGGACCAAAAATCACAATTGATTCTGCAACAATGATGAACAAGGCGTTGGAAATCATTGAAGCCCGCTGGCTGTTCAATATACAATCTGATCAAATCGAAGTTGTGATCCATCAACAATCTTTTGTGCATTCCCTGGTCGAATTCATTGATGGATCTGTGATCGCACAAATGTCTCCTCCGGATATGCGTTTGCCAATTCAGTACGCACTGTCGTATCCTCAACGGTGGAAGGCAGTTGCGGCAAGAGCAGATTTCAGGAGACCAATTACACTTGATTTTTCCCCTCCCGATTTCGAAAGATTTCCCGCATTACAGCTCGGTTTTGACGTAGCCAAAGCTGGCGGAACAACTGGAGCAGTTTTGAATGCTTGCAACGAAGTAGCCGTTTCGCGGTTTCTTCAAAGGCAGCTTTCGTTCTATGATATCATGCGTGTGTGCCGAGAATTACTTGATCGGCACGAATTTGTATCGAAACCAACAATCGAAGAACTAGTGGCCCAGGATCAATGGGCTCGCAAGGAGACAACTCTGTGGCAACCTTAACCGCTGCTTTTGTACTGGCAATCAGTCTAGGCAGTATTCAAAATATTCTGATAGTCGCCCTGGGATTGGGCTGCGTTATTTTCTTTCACGAACTGGGACACTTTGCTGTTGCGAAATGGTGTAATGTCAATGTGGAGCGGTTCAGTATTGGATTCGGCCCCATACTACTTGCCTGGAAATGGGGAGAGACCGAATATGCACTCTCGTTAATCCCATTTGGTGGTTACGTCAAAATGCTCGGGCAGGATGATGTCGATCCAGGTCAGATGACAGATGCTGTCATCGAAGAAGATCCTCGATCTTACATCGCCAAGAATGTTCCCCAACGCATGGCGATTATCTCAGCTGGTGTGATTATGAATGTCGTCACCGGCTTGCTGTTCTTTGCCTTCGCGTTCAAATTAGGGGTCGAGGTCTCTCCCCCAAAACTGGGGCATGTTGAGGTTGGTAAACCAGCTTGGAAAGCTGGCCTTCAAGAGGGCGACACTCTAACGAGAGTTAACGGCAGAAACGTTAATTCTTTCAAAGATGTTATTATCTCTACCGTTCTTTCGTCTTCAGAATTTCTTGAGATGGAAGGGGTTCGCAGCGATGGCAATACAACGTTTAAGTTAAATGTCTATCCGACGAAGAGCGGTACTCGTCGAGAAATTGGTGTCGGTCCGACTCGAGGATTATTGCTGCCCGGTAAAGAAGCATTCGAAGCTGGATACGCCATTGTCCCTGGGTCTCCAATGGAGAAAGCCAGTCCACCGTTGGAGCCAAACGACAGAATTGTCGCTATTAATGATCAGGAGATCGGTGGATTTTCCGAATTGCAATCTGTACTTGCCAAACTTCGAGCAGAAGAAATTACGTTTCAAATTGAACGCACCATTGGAGATAAGAAGACTGAAAAAGTAGAGATTAAAGTTGGCACTCAAACCTTTCGGACCCTTGGATTGTGGATGGATATTGGACAAATCGAAGCGATCCAAGAAGGCTCTCCCGCAGAAAAAGCAGGACTGAAGGTCGGGGATAAAATCGTAAGCATTGAAAACCTTGATGTGGGCAAAGACTTAAATCCGTTGACTCTGCCAGAGTACCTTGCTGATCATTACGGCCAAACAGTACGCATTGTTGTGACCCGTGAAGAACCTGGTTCCGGTGCTAAACAGCATGAATTAACCGTTGTACCAGAAGATCGTCCGGGCTGGATTCAGCGTCCCACGTCACCAAACAGTCCCCTTGCGGCTCCAGCCATTGGAGTTGCTTTTCACATCATTCCAACTGTGCTCAAAGTGACAGAAGGCTCCGCGGCTGAAGGCAAACTCTTTGCCGGTGATCAAATTGAGAACATTGAGCTTTATCTGCCTGAAGGCTCTGAGCCTGATGATTACTCTGGTGAAGATGATAAATTAAATATTTCGCTGGACGAAAATAACCGCAACTGGTGTCATGCTTTCTGGATAATGCAGTCTGCGAAACACCGACATGTGAAACTGACTATCAAAAGTACTGACAGTGAAAAGAAACCGAGAGTTATTAAACTCAAACCACAGCATAATTCGCAGTGGTATTTGCCGATTCGCGGTTTCGCCACAAACCCGCTTTTAACCGAGCAGAAAGCGGATTCATTCTCTAAAGCATTTTCAATGGGGATTAATCATACGAGAAACAGCATGACTGAAATTTCCATGACGCTTCAGTCGTTATTTACCGGCAACTTATCTGTAACTGAACTTCATGGGCCGATTGGTATCGCAAAGGTAGGCTATCAAGTTTCGCAAATGGGACTGGCCTATCTTTTGCAGTTCCTGGGGTTCCTGAGTATCAATCTTGCCGTACTTAACTTTTTGCCCATTCCCGTATTGGACGGAGGACACATGGTCTTTCTGATCTGGGAAGGCATTACTCGTAGAAAGCCGAACGAAAAAGTACTAATCATTGCCACTTATATAGGTATGATTTTTGTCCTTTCCCTGATGGTGCTTGTCATCTATCTCGACCTATTCGTGCATGGTGTTTAATCAACACGATAGAGACTGATGTATTGGAGATTGCTAATAAAAGAAGCCCGGCTTTCCATAGGCCGGGCTTCTTTTCCACAATCAGAATGAATACTGTGATAAACTTATCACCCATTTCAACACGGCAAACAGGCAATACAATGATGACACCTGATGATTTTCCTCTGCTTGTTCTTGCCAGCCGAAATGCTAAAAAAGCTGCGGAGATTGACGCGTTACTCGAACCTCATGGGATACGAGTCAAATCGATTGCAGATTTCCAAGATGCGAGTGAAGTGATTGAAGACGGTTCCAGCTTCAAAGAAAATGCGAGCAAAAAAGCATCGCAAACCGCAGCTGAAATTGGTCACTGGACAATCGGCGAAGATAGCGGGATTTGTGTTGATGCGCTGGGTGGCGATCCCGGGATTTACTCNGCTCGTTTCAGTGGCGAGGAGGCAACAGATACATCGAACAATGCATTATTAATCGAGAAACTCGCTGGACTGCCAGCCCACAAGCGATCTGCTCATTATGTGTGCCACATTGCCTTATCCGATCCCCAGGGAATGATTCAATTAAATGTCCAACGCCGATGTAATGGGCGAATTATAGAAGAACCACGCGGAGCAAACGGGTTTGGATACGATCCCTATTTTTTGATCCCCGAATACAATCGCACGTTCGGCGAACTTTCCCCTGTTGTTAAAAAATGTATCTCTCATCGCGCACGAGCCTTCACCGAATTTATCCCTCAACTGCTTACAAAGTTAAAAAGCCTGAGTTGACTTTTTCAGCCATTAAAGAAAATACCATCCAGAATCATCAGCTATTCTGATCAGATTTTCCCCACCATTTTTTACCGAAATATTCCTGAGATGTGTCATCATTTCTTTCTTAAAGCCAATGCTCTGCATCTCAAAGAATATCTTCAGGCTCAGAATTCTCTGGACTGTTCTTTTCCGGATGTAGGGTTCTTTCCACTGGCGGAAGTTCCGATATTAAGATGCAATCAGCAAGGGGAACGTGAACTTATTTCTTCCCAATGGGGACTTTTACCTTTCTGGTGGAAATCTTCGCCAAGGCACAAAACGAGAAAAGCATTCCAGCGTATGACCTTCAATGCTCGCAGCGAAACCATTGATGAAAAACCGACATATCGCGAGGCATTCAAATCTCGTCGCTGTATCATTCCAGCCAGTCAGTTTGTCGAAAAGGGAGAACTGTTTGAAGTGGCATCGCAACCTTTGATGCTGCTGGCGGGGTTGTGGGAACAGTGGTCTTTCGAGAACGAACAGATTAATTCGTGCACAATTCTAACGACAAATGCCAATCCACTGGTTGCCCGATATCATCCCCGCAAACGAATGCCTGTGATTCTACCTGACGAACGAGCAGTAGAAACCTGGCTCAGTCCTGATATTGTCTCGCGTGCCCCACTAGAGCATCTGTTTTTGCCGTTTCCCGAAAACGAAATGACACATCATCCAATTGCACAATAGAGTGTCATGATTTATGGCGACTTAGAGAAACGAGCCAGATTTTATCAATTATACTCACTGATTAATTCCTCTACTTAAATTTGGTATCCCTTGAAATTGAACCGTAAATTTTAGCTGGTACAATGCGAATATGTCCAATCCCATACTATTTCTCGGCGATACCACACTCCAAACCGCTGCCAGTTATCTAGCAGGTTCTCTTGCCAATGCTGGCTGGGGATTCGACTATCTAGCCAGTGATGTCGCTGTTTCTGAGGAAGCTCTGACTTCTCCGAAAAATTTAATCATCATCAGCGACTACCCTGCTGAAAACATCTCGCATTCACTTCAAGCAAGCATCGCCAAGCAGGTTCAGCAAGGGACCGGGCTGTTGATGATTGGAGGTTGGGAGTCTTATCAGGGATCTGGCGGGAACTGGTCTGGCACTTTAGTCAGTCAGTTATTGCCCGTTGAAATTGCAGAAGAGGATGATCGTCAAAACTGTGATCAACCAACATTTATAAGATGCAAAGTTCAGCACCCCATCACAAATAATCTTCCCTGGAATGATCGTCCGGCTTTAATTGGAGGGTACAACAAAGTTAAAGCAGCAGAAAATGCGACAGTTCTTTTAGAAGCCGAACGCTATTCTGCCTCCCTTGATGATGACCAGACAATATGTACGATGACACATCAGGAAAGTGCACCATTGCTGGTGATTGATGATTCCTTACCTGGACGAGTAGCAGCTTTGATGACCGATTTGGCACCACACTGGGTCGGCCCACTTGTTGATTGGGGGCCTGAACGGGTTTGTGCTCAGGCAGATGGGGCAGAAGAGATTGAAGTTGGTAATTATTATATGAGATTCGTTCAACAACTCATTGCCTGGGTGGGACGCTTGGACAGCTGAATCAAACACGGTATCATCGGCACAATAAAAGCTACCAAATTACGTCACTACAGATGACTCCACTAAAAACACATCAGAGGCCCCCGCTGGATTAGCAAGCAAACTGCACTGGTGGGTAAGAAGAAAGAAATATTATGCAACCGGGAAATGCAATTGTTGGTCAATCAGGAGGTCCAACCTCTGTGATTAACGCTTCGCTTGTTGGTGTTGTCGAATCAGTTCTGAAGAGCAAAAAGATCGACACAATTTTCGGAATGCGATTTGGGATCGAAGGAGTTCTTAATAATAAACTCCTCGACTTCTCCAAGGTTGATTCAGACCTATTGAAAAATCTAAAGCAGACCCCCAGCAGTGCCTTAGGATCGACTCGCCTCAAATTACAAGAAGAACATTTCGAACCGATTCTCAAGCAATTAAAGAAAAGGAACATTCGCTACTTCTTCATGATCGGGGGCAACGACACGATGGATACGATTCATCGTGTTGTTGAATATGCCAATCTCAAAGGCTGGGAAATGACCGGTGTCGGAGTCCCCAAAACAGTAGATAACGACCTGTTTGGCACGGACCACACACCAGGATTCCCCTCGGCAGCTCGCTATGTCGCGATGAGTGTGCTTCAGGGAGGCCTGCTTGCGAAAAACATGCAACGAGTCGATCAGTTTTCAGTCTTCCAAACAGTTGGACGAAGTGCAGGTTGGCTCCCCGCAGCTGCCGCCTGTGCTCGCCGCAAAGCTGGTGACCCCCCTCACATTATCTTGCTTCCCGAACGCCCGTTTATTCGCAAAGAATTTCTGGCAGCTGTTCAGAAGACACAAGAGAAATACGGTTATGTTTCTATCGTCTGTGGAGAAGGAATCACTAACCCAGATGGTTCGCCGGTCAGTGCATCAGAAACCAAAGATCGCTTTGAAAATGTAGAATTTGGAGCAATGGGCGGGACCAGCGCAGCGATGATATTGCATCGTATCATCAGTGATGAATTCGGCTGGCGTGGTGAGTTTCAAGTTTGCGAGTCATTACAAATGTGTGCAGCAGACCGAGCCGTGAAACTTGATTACCAGGAAGCCTACAATTGCGGGAAGCAAGCTGTGAAACTTGCCATCAAGGGGCAGGGGGGAGTCATGGTCACAATGGATCGTGTATCAAAACGCAACGAACCTTACCGAATCGAATTTGGAACCGCAGCTCTCAAGAATGTCGCCAATCACGAACGACCGATGCCCGATCATTTTATTACGAAGTCAGGAATGGATGTCACCAAAGCGTTCACAAATTACCTCAATCCACTCATCGGCGATTTGCCAGATTACCAATCATTACCCAAATAGGTTCCTCTTTGTACGCAGTTGCAGCAGGCTGGGCAGGGCACATAACCAAGCATCGCTCTGTCCGGAACCTTTGCTCAAACAGATCCAGCAATCACACCTTTAATATGGAAAGCCTCTCATGAATTCTACCGACGAAAAGTACTCCGGTTACGGCTTAACGCAAGACATGCTTGCTACGCCAGAAATTGTCCGCAATTTTAACACCACCAGCATGCAGGAAACCGCAGCTGAGATTGCAAAGGTGGGAAAGCTACTTCTCACCGGGGAAGGCTCCAGTCGTATTTTCCCCGCGAAAAACATGATGCGAACCGCCAGCGTGCAAGGACATTCTCTTGCATTACAGACCGAAGCAGGTCGTCAGGCACAAGAGTATCAACTTGCTGACTGGGCGGTGTTTGCTCTTTCTAATTCTGGAAGAACAGCTGAAGTAATTGGTCTATTCAAAAAACTCACTGAAGCGGGACATAAGAACTGTTACAGTCTCACCGCGTTTGCAGACTCTCAACTAGAATCACTGGCAAACCGTGGTTATGTTCTTGATTGTGGCAAAGAAGGCGCAGTCGCTGCGACCAAAAGTGTTGTAGAACAAGCCCTGTTTTATCTGGCCTTGTTGGAGCACGTATCGGGAGAATCACAACTGAAAAGTCAACTCGACAAGCTTGCTGACGATATGCAAGATGCACTGACGACACCAATCGATCCCAAGCTAATCGATCAACTTGCAAATGCAGACACCATTTATTGGGCCGGGCGAAACGATGGCGTTGCTGAGGAGTTGACTCTGAAAACGAACGAAATTACTCGTAAGCAATCAGACTACCTTGAAGGAACCTATGCGGTACATGGTATCGAAGAAATAATGAACGAGAATGATGTCGTGCTGTGGGTTGACCCCTACCTCGATTCTGAGGAAAAGTTCGCAGAAGTACTGAGCAAAGGAGTGGGGCTTAACATCATTGCCATTGCTGACCGAGACACCATTTTCCCAACAATTAAAATACCATCTGCGGGTAGTTTGAGCACCTTCGTTCAAATGTGTGCCGGCTGGAACGTCTTAGTCGAAATTGGAATATCATTAGAGATCGATATCGACAAACCCGTACGTGCCCGTAAAGTTGGAAATGAATTTGTAGGATAATATCCTTCGATTTTCAGCCAACCTGATCCTGGTCAAAATGAACAATGCCTTGTTTCGTGTATTGATAAAACATCAAAAAACGATCCAAGGCATTTGCATTAACGCGACGAATTTAATTATCGACTGATACACGAATGCGTATCGGAATGCACATGCTTTGGATGGTTCAAGTCACAATAGTTCGGATTGCAAATAGTTGGAGTTCACGCTTTAGCGTGCTTTGCCTTGTCTTTAGCAGAGGGAGGGAAGTGATTTACGGTTCATCCGGTTAATGCGTGTTTTGCCTGATGGAGTTTTGCAAACTTTGCACGATTGAATAAAACAGGGCATGACTGTCTCATCTGGTTTTTTACCACAAAAATCAGCAAGTCGAGACCAATCATGCCCCAGCGATTACTCTACCACATACTGGGTGTTCACGGATATCAACTGGATCAGATTTTCTCTGAAGACCATCAACTGATCTGTGTCATCTCGCAATCCCGAGAATCTCTTTGTTGTTCGCACTGCAATCCCAAGCGTCTCATTTCTCAAGGAAAAGTCACCCGGCGATTCAAAACCGTTCCGCTGGGATCACAACAAATCGAAATTGAATTCGCCATTCCCCGAGTTCGCTGTCGTGCTTGCCACTTGGTTCGGCAAGTCAAGATTCCCTTCGCTAAGAGCAAAAAACGTTACACGAAACTCTTCGAACAATACGCTCTGGGATTGCTGCGGTTTGCCACGACGTTATACGCATTCGCGTATTTGTTTGCGTGTTGAACGTTTCCTAAGTCTTGGTCAGTACAAGGCCACGATCGATCACGTCTCGCAGTTTTTAATTGAGTTTGGTATTAGATGTCGCTCGGCATTTAGGCGTTGGCTGGGACTTGATTCGTGACATCGAACATCGTCATTTGAAAAAGAAATTCAGTCGTCCTCGACTAAAAGAGGTGCAACGAATTGCCATCGATGAAATCGCTGTGCGTAAAGGGCACAAGTATCTGACGCTGGTGTTGGATTTGGATCGAGGCAACGTGTTGTTTGTCGGAAATGGTCGTAAATCAGAGGCTTTAACGCCTTTTTGGACTCGACTGAAAAAAGCGGGTGCTCAGATTAAAGCGGTAGCGATCGACATGTCACCGGCGTATATTAAAGCGGTTACTGAGAATTTACCGAACGCGATGTTGGTGCTTGATCGCTTCCATCTGGTCAAGTTGTTCAACGATAAATTGTCCGAGTTGCGGCGTCAGTTGTATCGGGAAGCATCGGGGCTATTGGAGAAGAACGTGCTCAAGGGGACGCGGTGGCTGTTGCTGAAGAATCAGGATAATCTGAACGACAACCATGGCGAATCAACCCGGTTACAAGAAGCGTTGTCACTCAACAAACCGTTAGCCACAGCATACTATTTAAAAGAGTCGTTGAAAGAATTCTGGAATCAACAGAGCAAGCAGCGAACTTGTTGAATAGTTGGTGCCGCCAGACGAAAAGCAGCGGCGTGATGATCTTGCAGAAGTTTGCCAAGACGCTGGAAGGCTTGAACAATAAAATCAAAACACTGAAACGAACAGCTTACGGCTACCGAAACCAGGAGTATTTCAAATTAAAGATCCTGGCGATCCATCAAGCAAAACACGCATTAGTCGGATGAACCTTTTTTTACTCGAATCTGAGGCCTTATTAAGAAAGTGCCTCTTAAAATTAATACACCTGACTGTTGTGTTGTTTGCTTTCTGGGGTGATTCGACGCAGAATAGAATGCGTATACAAAATAAGTTCCAATTCTGAACGCTTCTCAAGAAGGCTGATTCGATGCTTAAAACTCTTCTGGCTGGCTGTGTTCTATTTACTTCTCTGCTTACTGGCAACCAAACGGCTCAGGCAGAGCAACAATGGATTTACATTGCCAGTCCTGCAAAGCCAGCAGTGATTTATCGATGCAGTCTGGATCTTGAAACCGGTCAGTTCGGGGAACTGGAAATTGCAGCCGGCGATGTGCGAACCGGTTTTATGGATCTGCATCCCACGAAACCAATTTTGTATGCCGGAACAAGCGAAGCAGTTGAAAAAGGGCAGCCCAATGGTTTTGTTCGAGCGTATCGCATAAATAAAAAAGATGGCAGCTTGAAGCAATTCAGCACCGCAACGACTGCGGATTCAGGCACGACGCACATTGAGGTTTCTGCTCAGGGGAAAGTTGCTTTGGTTTGCCATTATGGCGGCGAAGGAACTTCTGCAATTCCAGTGGGTAGTCAAGGTCGGTTGATTAATACTGTTTCAAAAATTAAACATGAAGGATCCAGTGCAGATCCCAGACGACAAAAAAAGCCTCACCCGCATGGTGTTGCGATCCATCAAAGTGGAAAGTTTGTATGCGTTGCAGACCTAGGAAACGATCATGTTGAAGTCTTTCGGATTTCGAAGCAAGGCAAGCTTTCGAAGTGCTCATTTTGGAAAGCTGCACCGGGAGCTGGTCCCCGACATGTCAGTTTTCATCCGAATGGAAAATGGCTGTACTGCATAAACGAACTTGACAATACGTTGGTGCTTTTAGATTTTGATGACGAGAAT